>PWUO01000208.1 GCA_003562555.1 Dehalococcoidia bacterium | reverse complement strand
TGCGGGTAAGGGTGAAATGGTGAGGTAAGAGCTCACCGGCAGCCGGGAGACCGGCTGGACGGGCAAACCCCACCCGGAGCAAGACCAAATAGAGGGACGAACACCACGTTTCTGCGACCTCCGGTCACAGGTGCGTGGCCTACGGCGCCTGGCCGATGTCCCCGGGTTGGTTGCATGACCCTGGCGGCAACGCCAGGGCTAGATGGATGACCACCGCTCTCGCAGGAGAGTACAGAACCCGGCTTACAGGTCTGCCAGTCCCACGTTACCCCCACCTCAGCGTTTCAGCACAATGGATGCGTAGCCAACCACCCGGGAGTAGTCGCCTATCACATCACCGCTCGTGGCGTACTTGAGCAGTTCGGTGCGGATTGCACCCCGCAGGCGTGCCGCATGCACGACTGCCGCAACCGGCCCGTAGCCACACATAGTGCAGTGGTGCACGCCAAGCCTGCGGTACATTTCGTCGCTGTCCAGACTCTGAATAGCCTCGATGACGTCGGTATCCTTGTACGTCGCGCTCTCCTGCGGTTCGTAGTGCGTGAAATCCGTACTGGCGATAAGCACCACATTGCCCTCGATTCCTGCGAGAGCCTCGCCCAACTCGCGAGCCGTCTCGGCATCCTGAGCCAGAACCGCCACCGGCACGATCTGAACGGCGGGACCGTACAGGTGCTGTAGCCACGGGATCTGCACTTCGATACTGTGCTCGTAGATGTGCGCCGATTCTCCTGCGCGAATCGAACCCCCGACCAGTCGGCGGGCAGCCTCTTCATTCACCGGCGCATCGCCAAGCGGTGTTGTCCAGGCACCGGAGGCCCACACGGAGACCGGGGCGCCATAGCCGGTATGATTGGGGCCAACGATGACCACCGTATCCACCACTCCATCCCGGGCGAGCGCGCTGTATGCGTGAGCCGCCACCGGACCGGACGCCATGTAGCCCGCGTGAGGCGCGACCAATGCGACGATATCCCGAGGCCCTGAAGGGTCAACTTCAGGCACCTCGCCGGGGCCAAGCCTGTGCCGGTAGCTCCACTCAAGCTGTCCCACCACACCATCATACGTCGCCGCGTAGAACGTCCCCGCCACCGCCGGTTTCCTGATTGCCATCACTGCGCTTCCTCCAAGTCCGGCACATCCTCCTGCCCGACCTCCTGTCCGACCTCATCCCCCTGCTTATCCACAGCTTCTGCCTGCTGATGTCGCCTTGACTGATCGCGCAACCATCGATGAAGTTCATCGAGTGCCGGTGGCACCACGCTGAACACTTCGATGTCACGCGGAAACTGCAACCCGTGTCCCTCACGAATGAACAGGATGCCTGCCTCGGCGGCACCAAGCGTCGAATCGATAGCATTCACGACGTGTTCGTTATGCTTCTTCAGCGCCTGGGTGTAGAGGTCGCGCACCAGTTCACCAACCTTGCTGCTCGCGAAACCCATGACCATGAACCGCTCCCAGTCGCTCAACTCAGCAGCAAGCTCCCGGTCTTCCATGGCCTCGAGGTTGGCGCCCTCGACGCATCTCGCCTTGGCAAGTGCATAGCTGAACGGGTGTGTCTTCTCGATCGAGGAGAGGCCCTCCTCTCCCTGTTCGTACACTGACTCGTGGTAGATGTGCCGTGCGACGCCGGTCTTGGCCTCAAGATTTCCGAGATGCTCGCCCACCTGCTGCCAGTAACGCTCACACCTCTCCTTGTATTCCTCCGGTGCACTATCGTGCGTGAACACCAGGAACACCACGAATAGCTTTCTACGCGAGTGGAAAAGGTCAGCCGCAGGCCGCTCTACACGTCCGAGGGCCTCGCTCACGATGTCTCCTCGCTGTCGTCTCGATCTTCTTCGTCATCATCCTGCCCCCACTTCTGCATGAAGACCTTAATGCGTTCGGCCAGCCGCGGATCGGACTTCAATCGCTCCGCGAATACAGGGCAACTCTGGACCATCATGTTCTGACCCATCGCCGCGACCCCTTCAAGCACCTTCTCCATCTCGGGGTTGGACTGGTCTCCGAACAGGCCTCCCTGCATCATTGACCTGAACTGGCTCAATTCGCTCGAGCCTATCTGCATAGGCATGACGCAGTTCTTATACCAGGGGCATTGCCGGCACTGAACCACAGCACCAGCCTGTTCCATTATGTCTCCCATAGTGACACACCTTCCTGTAAATATTCGTGGGATTCCCGCAGTTTGGAGAGAGATTCGCATCAAAGCCCGCCGAAGCGGCGATGACGATCCGTATATGCGTCTAACGAGCGAGCAAGTTCTTCCTCATCAAAATCCGGCCAAAGTACAGGACTGAAGTATAGCTCAGCGTACGCTGCCTGCCACAGCAAATAGTTGCTCAACCTGATCTCGCCTCCGGGCCTCACCAGCAGATCCGGATCGGGCATTCCCGCAGTGTAGAGCGCAAGGTCGATAGAATCCTCGTCGATGGCCGATGGTTCTGACGCCGCAGATATGGCCTTTATGACCGCATCGGTAATCTCAGCCCTACCTCCGTAGTTGATGGCAAGCGACAACACCAGATCGTCCTCCCTGGCAGGCTGCCCACAGATGTCATCGAGGGCCTTCAGCAGACTGGTCGGCAGGGGCGCACGCCTGCCGAGATGCCGGAACGCAATGCCCCGCGATCGCAATTGCGGCGCCGTCACGCTCAGCCACTCCACAAGCAGGTCGAAGATGGCATCGACCTCATCCTTGGGGCGTTTCCAGTTCTCGGTGGAGAACATGAAGATGGTCATGTATCGCGTGCCGTGTGCGCGTAACGCCTCTGCGATCCGGCTGACATTGGCGATTCCCTCGCGGTGTCCAGACGTACGGGGAAGCCCGCGCTCCGTCGCCCACCGGCCGTTGCCGTCCATCACGAACGCCACGTGTGCCGGTATACGTTCTTTCGCCTTCGGTTCAACCATTTATCTGCCGCCTCCGGTGCATACCTCGACTGTAGCACACGGTTCTCCACATGCGACAACAAACCTTAGTTTAGACAATCGATGCGGCAGGATGCGACCCTGATTCGTGACCACGGATTCACTCATTCACGTGGTTGCCGGGACTGCACGGTTCACTCAGTCAACAGTGTGACCGAGGGGCGCAGCGATGAGAGAATGGCCGCAGACAAGTCGCAGGAATACCTGAGGTCAGCGACCCCCTGTACACCAACGCGGGGCAGGCAACACAGAGCACGCCGCCGACGGGGTTCAGAGCAGCGACGGGGTTGCGTAGCGAGAGCCTGCTGGGCCCCGTCTTTCGCGGAGAACGGGTTCCTTTGTCTCAACCTCCGCTGCCCCAACTGCTGATACAGCTGCGCCACTGCCGCCTCGTCGCCACCTTAAGCCCGTATCTGAGGCTCTGCGTCCTGCTGGCCCCCTTGATGGTCGGTTCTTCTCTCTCCTCTCGACACTGGAGATCCGTTTACCATTGCCGCCCGTCTTTCGGGGACTCGCCTCATCTTCGGTACGAGGCTCATCGTCATTCAACTTCGACGATCATCTCGATCTCGACTGGAATATTGAAGGGTAACGCCTGCATCCCCACAGCCGAACGTGCGTGCTTGCCGGATTCACCGAACAACTCCACTAGAAAGTCCGAGCACCCGTTGATGACCCTGGGTTGCTCCGTGAAATCCTCAGTACAGTTCACCATGCCGAGCAGCTTGACGAATTGCTTCACCTTATCGAGATCGCCAAGCGCGGCACGGATAGATGCAAGGCAGTTCATCGTCACATTCCGGGCGACCTGATAACCCTCCTCCACCGTGAGATCACGACCCAACTTCCCCGCAGTCTTGATATGCCCGTCGTTGTATGGTCCGTGACCCGAAACGTACAGCAGGTTGCCAATTCTCACCGTCGGCAGGTAGTTCGCAACCGGCTTCGGTTGTTCCGGCAAGACGAGGCCAAGGTCTGTGAGTTTCCGTTCTGCTTCCACGCTACAACTCCTTTTCAACCATGTCACTGTCGTCCGCAATAGACAAGGGTCTTATTCTCTTCGTTTCCTCGCGCATTTCACCAACCACTGGAATGCCACGACTTAGACTTATCGTTCACCTGTTCATCTCCACCCTGCGCCCGGGCATCAACTGCCGGCACCACGGCCAGTCACGGGAATGACCCGCTCCACCACACCGTTACGGACACCATAGAGCGTACTGTGGAGGTTTATCGTGAGCGTCACGTTGTTCGGAACGACCTCGAGTTTCTCGCCCAGATACAGTCTCTCACTCAGATTCTTGTAGTGGATGCAGGAACTCTCGGCGTGCAATTGCCCAAGCCACAGTCCAGGCCGCTCCTGGACGGACCCGTACGAGGGCATGCCCCTCCAGAAGAAATCAGGAGTCTCCCGTTTCGAAATCAGAGAATCGGCTCCAAAAGTCTTAACGCCTGCATCCAGCACCGCGTATGAGTCATGCGATACACTCATGACTGAAGTGAGTACCGTGACGGCGCACGTATCGCGAGTATTGCCGCCGTTCATCATATAACCGATGTCACCTATGACACAGTTGCCCGGGTGGATCTCCGTGATCTCAGGGAATTTCCCCTCCTTGATGAACTTGCAGGTAGAACGAAAGGTAGGGGAAGCACCGACTGAAACATGGTGAATGTCGATACCGGCGCGTCTCAGGGACTTCGCGGTGTCGCACATCATCATCGCATCGTCTGACGCTCTCTGAGACAGTCCATCCGCGACATTCTGTGCGCCCTTCTCATGAGCGTAGATGCCTGCGAGATCTATGCCTTCAAGCTGCGCAAGTTCGCGGGCCAACCTGATGGCAGGTTCACCAGGTGGAACACCGTACCGAGAGCTACCACCCGTATCGATCTTGAGCAGAACGGGGACCATACGTCCGACGCCCCGACCCACCTCGGCAATTCCCTGGGCCTGCTCTATCATATCCACAACCACGCAGATTCTATTACGCGGATTCGAGACGATTCTCTTCAGTATCTCCAGCTTATGCCTGCCGTAGAACGGATGGGCGCCCACTATGTCGCAAAGGCCTGCGTTCGCCATTACCTCCGCCTGCTCCACAGTCCCAACCTCTATGCCACAGGCGCCAGCCTCAATCTGTCGCTCTGCGATCCACGCCGACTGGTGCACCTTCGTATGGGGTCGAAGGTGGACACCAGCATCGATGGCATGCTGCGTCATTTCCCGGATGTTGGCCTCCAACTGATCGAGGTTGACCAGAACACACGGTGTCTCCAAGTAGTCGTAAGCTATTGGCACCTGCGGCATTCTCCACCCTCCGGCATTACAGATGTTGCTCACATTACGCGATAGCAGCCACCGATCGCAATGGGTTCTATCGTTTACCCGGAACATGCGCTCATGTCAGGTGGACCGTGCGAACAGGTGCAGATGAGAACCATCGCGGCACGGCACACCATCTCCAGCGAGGTCGTGCCTATGGACTCCCGCAGTACGAGGACGTAAAGTAAGAAAGGCAGGGTTTGGTATCTGAACCAATAGGAGATTACTCGGTATGCCACGACAACTTACGGTATGCTGCGGTGCTATGCGATGAGAAGCACAGTCTCAAATGGACCGCATGGCAGACTGTTCTATGGATACGTGATAGTCATCGCCTCCTTTCTCATAATGGCCGTGTCGTCTGGAGCGATCTACAGTTTCAGCGTCTTCTTCGAGCCATTGCAGACCCAGTTCGGGTGGAGTCGCGCGGTAACGTCAGGCGCCTTCTCGGCATTCGTGGTGCTGAACGGTGCCATGGCCATTGGTGCCGGCAGGCTTAACGATCGCTTCGGACCACGCATTGTGCTTACCATCTCTGGCCTTGTACTGGGCCTCGGATTCGTTATGATGTCCCGGATAACCGCCGTATGGCAGCTCTACTTCGCGTACGGCGTTGTGATCGCGGCAGGATTCAGTGGGGCCCCCGTGCCGCTGATGTCCACCGTGGCACGATGGTTTCATCAGAGGAGAGGGCTCATGACGGGCATCGTCATGGCCGGCACGGGTATTGGCACGATGGTGATGCCGCCATTTGCGAACTGGCTGGTGTACCGATCAGACTGGCGCACATCGTACCTGGTCTTCGGACTCATCCTTACTGTAGTCATCCTCCTGGCGGCTCAGTTCATGCGGCGTGATCCCTCGAAGCATGGGCTGCTGCCTTTGGGCATGTCCGAGCCTGCCATGGGGCGGGAGGCCAAGAACCCTTCACACACGGGATTTTCACTCTCGGAAGCAATACGTACGAGACAATTCTGGTTGCTCTGCCTGGCTTTGACGGGCTTCGGCTACGCACTACAGTCGGTAATGGTACACATAGTCATCCATGGCAGGGGAGTCGGGCTCACTCCAGCCAGCGCCGCCGCCATCATGACCATAATCGGCGCGATGGGTTTCGTGGGAAGAATAGGGGTTGGTCACATCGCCGACAGGTTGGGAGCCAGGCGACCGCTAATCCTGGTGCTGTGCGTACTATCTCTCAGCCTCTTCTGGCTGGCGTTCGCGGCAGAATCGTGGGCAGTAAGGGCCTTCGCTGTGTTGTTCGGATTCGTCTATGGGGGGACTATTCCCCTCTTCTCGTATGCGGTCGCCGAACAGTTCGGTCTTCGTGCGCACGGTGTCATACTTGGCATCGTAACGTGCTCCGTAGGTATGGGAAGTGCCATTGGTCCCATTGTGACCGGCTACGGCTTCGATCAACTGGGCACCTACACGTTGTCCTTTGCGATTTGCGGCGGCGTCACCGCCTTATCAACCTTGCTCGCGTTGCTCGTGCACACACCGAAGTCCACTACAGATCCATCTAGTGCATCCAGGAATTAGTGAATTCAATTGACAGTGCCCAATATCGCAACTCGCGGAAGTAGAAACGGGTGTTGGGGAACTTAGTAGTATGATCCGGTTGGGAGTGACCAGGTGTACACGAACGTATTGGGGCTGCGACGCAAGAAGCTGACGGCAAAGGAGCTCACATGCAACTACTCAACCTCACAGGAAAGGTCGCTATAGTTACAGGGGGCAACCAGGGTATCGGCTTCGCTATTGCCGAGGGTATGGCCCGCCACGGTGCGCAAGTCATAATCGCCAATCGCCGTGCGCAACAGGGAGCACAAGCAGCGCAGGCACTTATCGACCAGGGACTGGCCGCAGCGGCAGTCCCGGTGGACGTAAGCGATGGCACATCGGTGGCGCAACTTGTGATGGAGGTGCTTGAACGCTGCGGCAAGATTGACATACTCGTTAATAGCGCCGCCGTAATCGTGCGCAAGCCGGTGGAAGACCTTACAGAGGAGGAGTGGGAATTCGTGATGGATATAAACGTCAAGGGCACGTTCCTCTGCTGCAGAGATGTGGGGCGCCACATGATCACCCGCCGCAGCGGCAAGATCATCAACATCTCGTCAAATGTCTCACAGGTGATCCAGCCGCTACGTTCTGTTTACTCCGTCTCAAAGGCTGCTGTCTCTCATCTCACGAGAGCCCTTGCTCTGGAGTGGGCGACCTACGGGATCAATGTGAATGCCGTCGGACCGGGGCCGACCGTCACCGACTTCAACCGCAGATTCCTGGAGGAGCATCCACAGGATTACCAGAGAGCGGTCAACTCAATCCCCATGGCCCGCCTGGGAGCACCCAGCGACCATGTGGGCGCTGCCGTGTTCCTCGCCTCGGACGCAGCCAACTACATCACGGGCCAGACACTTCTGGTGGATGGCGGCTCGACCCTCTGGTAGTGGCGTTGGACAATGCGCAGGCGATCACGGCTGAGGTATCAGGAACAGCCCCTGTACGTAGCCACCATCTACTACAATGAAGTCGCCTGTTACGAAGTCTGATGCCCTGCTCGCCAGAAAGACGGCCGGTCCGGCGAAGTCCTCGGGTGTGCCCCAGCGTCCGGCGGGCGTACGCTCCAGCACATGCTGATCCAGTCCTGGGAAGTCCTTTCTCGCCTGCACCGTAAGCGGTGTGCTGATGTACCCGGGGAGTATTGCATTCACCTGTATATTGTCGGGAGCCCAGGCTACCGCAAGACTTCTGGTAAGCTGCAATACTCCCGCTTTGCTGGCCGCATATGGAGACGTACGCCCGGAGCCCACGATCGATGTGAGCGAGCCGATATTGATGATCTTTCCACCTTTGCCCTTCATCAGCGGATGCATCACCTGGGAGCAGAGAAACACGCTGCGCAGGTTCGTGTCAAGAATCTGGTCCCACTCATCAACTGAGAAGTCTTGCGGTAGCTTTCGCCGATTCATGCCTGCATTGTTTACGAGAATGTCGATGCGTCCGAACCGTTGCATCACATGTTCAGGCATACATCGAATGCTCTCGGAATCCTTGACATCGAGTGGGACACACAGGGTCTTCACACCGAACTCCTGTTCCAGTTCCTCTGTAGCTGCCCTGCTCTTTTCGAGGTTCCGCGATGCAATTACTATACTGCAGCCCGCGCCCGCGAGGCCGCGCGCAATTCCCTTTCCAATGCCACTGTTGCCTCCCGTGACCACGGCCACCTTGTCGGTCAGGTCGAATAGCTTCAGATTCAAGTTGTCCTCCTTACTTCGACTGCTGTCGCCCGGAAATTTCAGCGCGTCTCCGCAAGCAATTACTATGAACCGGGAGGTAGGAGCAGATGCGCGCATTACTACTGAGATGGCCTGCGATACTGCGTGCCAGAGATTATCGGTACTTGGATCCCGTCATCATGGACAACGGCTCACCCGCCAACGCGCCCGTGTGAATCCCGTCACGCACTACAGGCCGACCGTTCACGATGACGTGTACAATGCCAAGAGGGAATTGCCTGGGGTCAGGATATGTAGCCACGCAGCTTACCCTCAGGGGTCAAACACCACGATATCCGCCTTCATTCCATCCCGCAGGATGCCCCGATCACTCAATCCAAAACGTTGTGCTGGAAATGAGGTCATCTTGCACAC
>PWUO01000292.1 GCA_003562555.1 Dehalococcoidia bacterium | reverse complement strand
GCCATCAGCGCGATGTGGTACTACTGCGAGCAGCCGGACGGGGAGGAACCTTTTCTGTGGGGGCTGTACGACAACAATCGTCGTGAGCCGCCTACACCTGATCTGTGGGAGGATGACTCGTATGGTTACCGGTTTGCGTCGACGACGCAGGAGGACATCAACTGGGGCAGCTTCGATGTACAGTTTCAGATGGCGCTCAGGGGAAAGAATGATGCGGCCCACTTCAAGGCGTTTGCCTATGCGATTCATCTGACGGGGGAGCCGCAGTATGTGGGCATTGGCAGCAGCCAGGGTGGCGGACATGCCATGATCGTGTACAGGGTTGAGGAGAATCAGCTCTATATAGCGGACCCGAACTATCCGGGGGTCACCGACCGTCGAATTCAGTACCGTGATGGTGCATTCGATCCGTACCAGTCGGGCGCGAACGCCACCGAGATAGCGGCTGGAAACAGCAAGAGCTACGAGAGCATTGGCTACAGGGCGAAGACGTCAATGGTGCCCTGGGACCGGTTGGCTGCGCGGTGGGATGAATTCAGGGCGGGAACTATTGGCAACGACAGGTTTCCGCAGTACCAGGTTCTTGTGGTTCACGACGATGATACCCGGGAGCCTCTCATAGACGGCTACGAGAGTGAGCACGACAGGATCAATATTACGTTGACCTCTCCCGGCGTGCCGATTGGCATATACGCGTACCGAGATGGAGAACCTGTGGGGCGAGGGAGCGACGGAAAGTATCAGTTGCGGGAAGGATACAACCTGATCGGCGTGGAAGTCTGGGGCGATGTGAACAAGAACCCCAGCAACCGAAGCTGGCACTATATCGATTTCCAGTACTTCAACGTGTGGTATGGCCCGGAGGTGGTCGCACCTGCTGACTGCCGTGGATTCGTGCTGCAATCAGTAGACGTGTACACGCAACCGGTTTCAGAAGCCCGTGGGTCTGTGGACTTCAACTACGAGGAGGGTTCTTATACGGTTGCGTACCGGGAGGTGGGGCTGTTCAAACTCGCTGACGAACCCGGGTATGAGGAGTTCTGGTGGGCTGTGGATCATGCGGGCTCGTGGACGGTACCACCCCCCTGCATTTCCGTGGGGCAGGAACTGACCTTCACGCTCACCGCATCCACCTCGGTTTCGTACGAGTCCATGGGCATTCTGAGTGGGGCGGCTCCATCCAACGAATTGCGGTACTACGTAGGCTGGCGCAATGGTCCTTACGACCACGTCATTTCGAAAGTAGGGCATCTCGATGACAGCGAACGATGGTCGACACCGCAGAGCCAGCAGCTTGACGCATCGGTGACTGAGGTGTTCCAGACCACGCTATGGACCGGGACAGGACAGTTAGCCGCTCTGTCACAGCAAGAAGGCGGCATATTGGAGATAGTGGTTGATTTCCGTCCTGCATATGGTCCACAGGGCAAGTACACCTACACCTACGTATTCCATGAGTAGGTGCACGTAAGGACATCATGCGTCTTGCGGCATCAGCGTTCTCTGAGCGCCGCGCGGGCATTCCACAGGCCCACGGAACTGACCATGGCGGGGTAAGGCGAAGTCAACACTTGTGTTGACCGCCCGTGGTCGTGATGCAAGGCGGTGGGCGGGCACGCTGGCCCGCCCCACCACGGGTTCGGAAACCACCAGGAGGTACCCTTACTCCGGATCCAGCGTGTAGTCTCCCTCCGGCACATAGGTGGCCATCATGCCCAGTGCGTCTGCGATTCGCTGGACCTGTTCCTGCTCCAGATACGGGTGCATCGGGAGCAAAACCATCTCGGATGCCACTCGATCCGAGTTCGAGAGCCGATCAGCTTCCTCCGGATCAAGATCGAGCCGAAACAATGGGTGGCGGTGCAGGGGCGTGATCGGTCGGCACACGGATTCGATCCCGTGCGCATCGAGTTGCTCGCACACGGTGGACGGCGTCATGGGAAACGTGGGAGACACGCGCACTGCGTAGCGCTGGAATGCGTGACGGGCTCCCGGCAGCACCGCCGGAGTGACCAGCCCATCCCAGTCCTTCAGTTCATGCGTCAGTTCCATCGCCCAGTACTCCTGCAATCTCGCATGAGAGTCCACTCTGGGCAGATGTTCAAGCGCGATTGTTGCCGACACCTCTGACATCAGGTAGCTGTATCCCGTCTGGTGCATCCGTCCTCTTTCGTCGCACCCGCAGTTGGCCATGCAGCGTACTTCCCGGGCAACGCGTTCGTCGTTTGTGGTCAGCATGCCGCCGTCGCTGCCTGCAATATGTCCTCCCTGCGGAAAGGAGTAGCAGGACGTGCCGTGTGAACCGACGCGCCGGTCCCGGTACCTCGCGCCAAGCGCATCCCACACCACCTCGATGAGCACGATATCGTGTGCCTGTGCGATAGCCGAGAGTCTGTCCATATCACATGGTTGTCCAAACAGGTGTACCGCGACCACGGCACGAGTGCGTTCCGTGATCACGCGTGACACTTCCTCTGGAGAGATGGTGTAGGTGTAGGGATCTACATCTGCGAACACAGGTTGGGCTCCCGAACTGACCACCGCTGCCGCCACGGGAGGCAGGCACAGGGATGGAATCACGACGTCATCTCCTGAAGTGACTCCGTGGGCCTGTAGGGCGAGTTGCAGGGCCGCCGTCCCGGAATCGAGCGCCACTGCGTGAGGCGCGCCCGTGTGCTCTGCAAACGCCGTCTCGAGTCGCTTACCTGCGCTGCCCTCGCGCAGCTTCCCACTGCGCAATACGCAGTCAACCTCCCGCACCCCCTGGTTGCCGACCTCGGTGTACACCAGCGGAACTGGTTTCATGAATTCGCCAGTCCTCCTATTGATATTTGACGCGGCGCGAACGCGCACCGTTCCGTCTCACTTCCGGCGTCAGGGGAGGTCCGTAACGTGGGCAAAATCGATGGTGATGCGCCTGACACATTCACCGACCGGGGGCTGCCACTCAGGGTAACTATACCTATTGTATGTGGTACGAATGACAGAGCAACAGGGACTATGGTATATGTGACGTGTACCGAATGGTCCGCGGACCGGTTGGAACCATCAGTGAACGCGCTCCAACGCTTCTGCCAGCGCGGCCGGGTGTATCAGGCGTATGGTGGACAAAGACACAGGGCTGCCTGTGAGGTCGCCAGCGCCTGCCGCAGGCCGGGCACCAGTCCGGCGAGGTAGTCCGCGGTATTCATGATCTGCGTCGCCTCGTCCTCAGGCGCCATGGTTATGGCTGCCGAGAGCAGCGGAGCTGCCTCATCCCGTTCGTACGTCAGTGTTCGCAGTCCTCGGTGGCGCGCCGCAACAACAGGGCCATGCGGCTGGAGGAGGGAAACACAGTCGTCAGGGTCATGACAGTACGGCGATTATACCTCAGTTAAGGTGTGCCGCTTTGGACGCTCCCGTCGAGACGTGTATCAGTCGGGCAATGAGACTGGTTTTCGCGTACTGTCCCATTGCGGCGAAGATGCATAGTTGGTGGCTGACGTGGTAGCGTATTAGACTGATTACAGATGGAAGACGTGAGGTCACTCGACACTGCTGAGGTGGCGCAGCTGTGTGCCAGGCTGCGACAGCGCATCGTCGACACAGTACAGCACACCGGAGGGCACCTGTCCTCCAGCCTCGGCGCGGTCGAACTTGCCGTGGCGCTTCACCGCGTGTTTGATTCATCGCGCGACCGGATTCTTTGGGACGTGGGTCACCAGGCGTATGCGCACAAGCTGCTGACTGGACGGGACGAAATCTTCGACACGCTACGGCAGTACGGTGGAATCTCCGGTTTCCCGGATCCAGAGGAGAGCAGCCACGATGCGTACATCGCCGGCCATGCAGGCAACGCGCTCTCCGCTGCAGTTGGGCTTGCGCTGGCGCGTGACCGGTCGGGACAGTCACACGAGGTGGTTGCCGTAGTAGGCGACGGTGCACTGACGGTCGGCATGACCTACGAGGCGCTGAACCATGCGGGGCACGCAGGCACGCGCCTTGTTATCGTACTCAACGACAATGGGATGTCCATCTCCCCGACGGCTGGCTCGCTGGCTCGACGCCTGCACATGCTACGTACCGGACGGACGTACTCCGGCATCAAGCGGGGAGCGGAAGG
This sequence comes from Dehalococcoidia bacterium, assembly GCA_003562555.1. Lineage (GTDB taxonomy): Bacteria > Chloroflexota > Dehalococcoidia > GIF9 > AB-539-J10 > SKVJ01. Next base: position 4,918 of record PWUO01000292.1, on the reverse strand, counting down.
AACGTTGTTCAAGCTGCCGCTGGGTGAGCGTGTGCAGTGGCTGGTGGACCGACTCAAGGTGGGCATGAAGAGCGTGGTCGTTCCCGTCATGCTGTTCGAGGAGCTGGGAATTACCTACCTCGGGCCGGTTGACGGGCATGACGTCGCCTCTATCGAAGGGCTGTTGCAGCGCGCGTGCTCGTTGCACGAGCCTGTGGTGGTCCACGTGGTCACCCGAAAGGGCAAGGGGTATTCTCCCGCCGAGCAGGACCCGGTGCGATATCATGGCGTATCGCCGTCCATGCCGGACAAGGTTCGCAGAGAATCGTACAGCGACGCGTTTGCCGCGGCGCTGCGTGAGCATCTGGCATCAGATCCACAAATGGTGGTGGTGACCGCGGCCATGGTGGACGGCACCGGGCTGGCGCGCGTGGCCCACGAGTTTCCGAGCCGGGTTTTCGATGTGGGCATCTCCGAGCAGCATGCGGTGACGCTCGCGGGGGGACTTGCGGCCGGAGGCCTTCACCCCGTCGTTGCAATCTACTCCACGTTTCTGCAGCGTGCGTTCGACCAGATCCTGCACGACGTATGCCTGCCGAACCTGCCCGTGGTGTTCGCAATCGACCGCGCCGGCATCGTCGGCGAGGACGGCAAGACGCACCAGGGCATATTCGACCTCGGGTACCTCGGGCTGATGCCGAACATGACCGTGCTCGTGCCACGTGATGGCTCCCATCTCCGCGCCATGCTGGACTACGCGGTGCGTTGCGACGGTCCGGTGGCTGTGCGCTATCCGCGCGCCGCGCTCCCGAACGGGCACGACCTTCACCGAATGCCCGTGCCTGTGCAGCCCGCGCCGGAGATGCTGCGACAGGGCAGAGATGCCCTGCTTATTGCCCTTGGCTCGATGGTGGAACCTGCGCTGGAGGCTGCCGCAGAGTTGAGCCGCCTTGGAGTTGAGGTTGCCGTGATGGACGCATGCGTGGCTCAGCCACTCGATGTCGATGTCATCTGCGCAGAGGCGGCGCAGCACGAAGTTGTGGTGACGATCGAGGAGCACGTGCTGAGTGGAGGGTTCGGTTCGCGTGTCGCCGCTGCATTCCAGGATAACGGATTGCACGGAGTGCGGTTGCAGCGGCTGGGAGTGCCTGACCGCTTCGTGCCGCATGGCTCGCGGGAGACACTGCTCTCGCAGCTTGGTCTGGATGTGGCGGGCATACGGCGCGCCTGTCTCGCCATGCTGCGGCAGACCAATCCGCAGTCGACGCTCTAGACACGGCCTACATCTGGTCCGGCGCCGAGACACCCATCAACGCGAGTGTGCGGGCCAGCACCGCCTTGGCCGCCAGTACCAGCGCCAGCCTGGCCTTTGTCATCTCCAGATCGTCCGTCAGCACACGGCACTGCTTGTAGAACGCGTGGAATGCGGTAGCCAGTTCCTGTGCGTAGTAGGTCATGTGATGCGGCTCCAGCGTACGTGCGACCTCATCCACTACCTCGGGTAAGCGCAGCAGTACACGGAGCAGCGCCATTTCGGCGTCGTCCTTCAGCAGGGAGGAATCGGCGCCCTCTTCCGTGACGCCCCGCTCGGCGGCGCCCTTGAGTATGCTGGCGATACGCGCATGCGCATACTGGACATAATACACCGGGTTGTCGGCCGATTGCGTTTTCGCGAGCTCGATGTCGAAGTCCATCTGACTGGCTGCGGAGCGGGAGAGGAAGTTGTAGCGGCAGGCGTCTGCACCCACCTCGTCGACCAGTTCCCTGAGGGAGACCACATCGCCGCTGCGCTTTGATGCACGCACGATCTCGTTGCCGCGGCGCAGCGTGACGAGCTGGCAGGTGATGACGATGAGGTCATCGGGTTCGATGCCGAAGGTCTTGATGATGGCCTTCATCCTGGGGATGTGACCCTGGTGGTCCGCGCCCCAGATGTCAATGACACGGTCGTACCCACGGCGGATGAACTTGTCGTAGTGGTACGCGATATCCGACGCGAAGTACGTGGGGCTGCCGTCGCTCCTCACCAGGACGTTATCCTTGTCTTCGCCCAGCACACTGGATTCAAACCAGATGGCATTGTCTCGCTCCACCACGTAGCCGCCCGCGCGCAGCATGGAGATCACGCGGTCGTACTCGCCGCTCGCGTGCAGAGACTTCTCGCTGAGCCAGACGTCGAACTCGACGTTCAACTGCCTGAGGTCGTCCCGTATCCCCTCGGTGAGTATCGTTGTGCCGAGGTCGCCGATGGCCGCAACCGCATCGTCCTCCGGCATGTCGCGAAACCTGGTGCCGTGGCTCTCAACGATCAAGCGCGCCAGGTCCACCACGTAGTCGCCCATATACCCGTCCGACGGTATCTCGACATCACTGCCGAGCACCTGCAGGTAGCGGGCGTGGAGCGACCTGGCGAAGGTACGTATCTGGTTGCCCATGTCGTTGAGGTAGTACTCGCGGTCGACATGATAGCCAGCCGCGGTCAGCACGTTGGCGAGGGTGCTTCCGAGAACAGCGCCGCGGCCATGACCCACGTGCAATGGTCCGGTGGGGTTCGCGCTCACGAATTCCACCTGCATCCTGACATCCTGACCTACATCGAGATTGCCGAAGGCATCTGGTGCCGACAGGATGGTGTCCACCAGACCTGCCAACCACTCACGTTTGAGGACGAAATTGATGAAGCCCGGCGCCGCGACGCTGATCGATTCAATCTCGGGGAGTGGCTCCATCCTGCGTACGATCACGTGCGCCAGTGCCAGAGGATTCATGTTCACGGAGCGTGCCAGCCTGAGTGCGATGCCTGAGGCGAAGTCCCCGTGTGCGGAATCCTGCGGCCGCTCTATCTGGATGTCGGGCAGGGTGCTGAATGCGATCTCGCCACTCTCTTGGGCCGCCAGGATGGCCTTCTTCAGACTCTCCGCCAGTGTGTGCTTTACCATGCTGTATTAACTCCACTCCACGTTTGTGCTCCACAACGACGCCACGCGCTCGCGTATTTCTGCGTATGCGGGATCCTTCAGCAGTCCCTGGATACGGGCGATCCTTTGGGCCTCTGCGCGCGCTGACTCCATCGTCGGAAGGTCCGTTAGTTTAGCAACTCTAAGTGGTGGGAGGCCACTCTGCTGTGTCCCGAGGAAGTCGCCGGCACCTCGCATGTCGAGATCCTGCCTCGCCAGCTCGAAGCCATCATGGGTCCGGGATAGCACGCTAAGCCTGCGTTGTGCGTCCGGGCTGGCAGCGTGTCCCACCAGCAGGCAGTAGCTCTTCTCCGAGCCGCGGCCGACCCTGCCGCGCAACTGGTGAAGTTGCGAGAGGCCGAAACGCTCGGCACCCAGCACCACCATGACGGTCGCGTTTGGCACATCGATACCAACCTCTATGACGGTGGTGCTGACGAGGATGTCGATCTCGCCGTCACGAAAACGGCGCATTACGGCATCCTTCTCCGCTGGCTTCATGCCACCGTGGAGCAGGCCGAGCCGAAGGTCGGGAAACACGGTCTGGCTCAGGTGTTCATGCTCGTCGATCGCGGCTCTTAGGGCCAGCTTGTCCGACTCATTGATCAGTGGACAGATTACGTACACCTGTCGTCCCTTCTGCACTTCCTCCCGCACCTTGCGGTAAACAATGTTCGTGTCATCCGGCTCGAAGATCACCGTCTCGATCTGTTGGCGACCCGGAGGCAACTCGGAGATGGTCGACAGATCAAGGTCTCCGTACACCGTGAGCGCGAGACTGCGCGGTATCGGTGTAGCTGTCATCACCAGCACGTGTGGGTTGTAGCCTTTCTGGCGCAGGCCCCCACGCTGCAGCACACCGAATCGGTGCTGCTCATCAACCACCGCGAGCGCGAGGTTCCTGAAGTCGACGCCCTCCTGAACGAGCGCCTGTGTTCCGACCACGATATCGATGCCACCGGAGGTGAGTTGCTCCCGTACCTTTCTCCTGCGGGCAGCGGTCAACGATCCGGTCAGGAGTGCGATCGTGAGGGGACGGTCCAGTATGCTGTCGATCGACTGCACGGGTTCATCTCTCAGCGACCGATCGCCGGTGATACCCTGCGCCTCCCTCTTGTTGACTTCACGCAGTTGACCGGCGCCAAGCAACGAAAGGAGCGTGCGATAGTGCTGCTCGGCAAGCACCTCGGTCGGCGCCATCAGGGCGGACTGGAATCGGTGCGCGGCGGTGATGAGCATCGCAGCGAGGGCAACCACGGTCTTGCCACTTCCCACGTCGCCCTGCAGCATCCGTGACATCGGCACGGGTTGTTCCAGGTCTTTCACTATGTCATCGAGCGTGTGCTGCTGCGCGGACGTCAGTGCAAACGGCAGCATACGCGTCAGGGCGTCCAGAAGTGCGGGGTCCGCCTTCAGGGGATGTCCGGGCAGGCTGTGCTGCCACTGCCTGCGGGTGATCAGCAGGCCCAGTTGCAGCGAAAGCAGTTCGTTGAAGGCGAGCCTGTGCCGTGCCGAATCCGCCTGTGCAACGGAGTCGGGGAAGTGCGCCTGCCGCACGGCCTCGGCCATGCGTGGTAGCCCTACCCGGTGCAGCACGTCCTGTGGCAGGTATTCCGCCGGTCCCGGCTCGCACAGTTCGAGCGCCTCAGTGACCCGGTTGCGCATCGACCTCGCGGTGATGCCGCGCGTGAGCGGGTATACGGGAACGAGTCTGCCGGTGTGAATGCCGCTCGATTCCACGTCTTCCCATTCGGGTGAGAGGAACTGAAGACGGCCGTTGAAGACGGTAACGGTGCCGCTGACCACGATGTCGCTCTCGCGTGGCAACTGTCTGATCACCCATGGCTGGTTGAACCACAGGATCCGCACCTTGCCGCTGCGGTCGGCAACCACTGCCTCGGTCGATCGGCGGCCACCTGGCATCACGATGGACGCCTTCGTGACCCTACCGACAATGGTCTGTTCTGCGTACGGTGTGAGCT
>PWUO01000269.1 GCA_003562555.1 Dehalococcoidia bacterium | reverse complement strand
ATGCACCGTGGGTTCAAATCCCACCCTCTCCGCGGAGAGGTGCTGGAGTGGCCGATCAGGCGCGCCTGGAGAGCGCGTGTCGCGCAAGCGACCGTGGGTTCGAATCCCACCCTCTCCGCCACTTCATGCGCGTGTCTCGGGGTGTGACCGACGCCCGCATTCGGTGATCTTGCCAGCGACGACCCAGGCCAACCACCTCTGACGTGCGATCTCCCGTTCATAATCTCGTCAGATAAGGTCCCGCTTCGCTGAATTCCGCGTGTGCTACAATCGGCGCTCGACTGTGCATGTGACTTATGAGTGAGCTTGGATACTGGGTGGCCATGTCTCGCGTCCCGGGTATCGGTGACGTACGCTTACGTCAGCTTAAAGCGTATTTCGGCGCACTTGGCCGTGCGTGGGCTGCATCGAGCGAGGAGTTGCGACGCTCGGGGCTCGATTCACGGGTGGTGGATCAACTGTGCGAGGCGAGGAGAACCCTTTCGCCTGAGGCGGAGGTTATGGCGTTGCGCCGACATGGTATACGTGCGTTGACCAGCGATGACGCAGCGTACCCTTCACTGTTGGCTGAAGCAGCCGACTGTCCGCCTGTTCTGTACGTTCGGGGCGAGTTGCCGGAGAAGGACAGACTTACCTTGGCGATGGTCGGAACCAGGAGGCCAAGTGCATACGGGCGACAGGTCGCATCCGAACTGGTGGAAGGTCTCGTTGCCGCGGGGGTGGTTACCGTAAGCGGTCTGGCTCGTGGCATCGACACTGCAATCCACCGCGAGACGCTCGATCACCATGGTGTGACCGTGGCCGTGCTGGCCGGGGGCCTCGATGCCGTGTACCCTGGAGAGAACCTTTCTCTGGCCCAACGGATTCTGGACCGAGGCGCAATCGTCAGCGAACACCCGCCTCACACCAGGTTGCGCCGTGAGCACTTCCTGCGCCGCAACAGGATAATGAGCGGCATAAGTCGAGGAACGATCGTCGTCGAGGCGGGCGAACGAAGTGGTGCACTCGCTACGGCGCGGAACGCACTTGATCAGAACCGAGAGGTGTTCGCCGTGCCGGGGAGCATCTTCTCTCCGCAGAGTACTGGTACTAATCGTCTGATCCAGAGAGGCGAGGCGAAACTGGTTCTGTCCGCCGCTGACGTAGTTACTGAGTTCGGACTCACGCCTGAGCCACTGCAGCGAGGTGACCCGATGACTCTGCAGGCGGATGCACTCCAGGCTGGAATACTGGGTCATCTCGGGGCGACACCCGTGCACGCTGACGACTTGGCCAGACTCTTAGTGGCGCCAAGCCAGGAGGTGAGCGCGGCGCTGTCCATGCTTGAATTGCAGGGCGTCGTGCGAAACCTGGGAAATATGCATTATGTAATCACGGGCAGATGGCTGCCGGAGGTATCTTGAAGAAGGGACTGGTAATTGTCGAATCACCCGCGAAGGCCCGGACAATAGGCCGGATACTTGGACGCGACTACCATGTCGTCGCATCGATGGGCCACATCCGGGATCTCCCCAAGAGCAAACTCGGTGTAGACGTAGACAACAACTTCCAGCCCACATATTCGGTTCCCAAGGCGAAAGCCAAGGTCGTTTCGGAAATCCGGACGGCGGCTACCAAGTCCGAGGTGGTATACCTCGCCACCGACCCGGATCGGGAAGGAGAGGCGATCTCCTGGCACCTTGTAGCTGCAGCCCGACTTGATGAAGATGGTCGATCACTGCAGAGAGTGGTGTTTCACGAAATCACTGCTGAGGCGGTGAAGAAAGCGTTCACACATCCGCGGGGAATCGACACGAGGCTCGTCGATGCACAGCAGGCACGCAGAATCCTGGACCGGCTCGTCGGCTATAAGCTAAGCCCCCTGCTGTGGAAGAAGGTGCAACGCGGGTTGTCTGCCGGCCGGGTGCAATCGGTCGCAGTCCGAATCATAGTCGAACGTGAACGCGAGATCGAGCGCTTTACGGCTGAGGAATACTGGGTACTCCAGGTCAAGCTGGGACGTCTTGCGGATACGGAATCCTTCTGGGCACGGGTGGTCGGAGCTCGAGGCAGGCGCAAACTGGCGCTTTCGAGCGAGGCTATGGCGATTGACTGTGTAGAACGATTGGTCGCTGCAGCATACCACGTGGCCGACGTCAAAGTGAAAGATGTGTCGCGACGACCCGCGGCCCCGTTCACGACCAGCACGCTCCAGCAGGAGGCAGCGCGAAAGCACCGATTCAGTGCGAGTCGGACAATGGCGCTGGCGCAACAATTGTACGAGGGGATCACACTGGCAGACGGAGAGTCAACAGGTCTCATCACGTATATGAGGACGGACTCGCCGCGCATCTCGCCTGCTGCCGTGTCCGAGATTCGTGATTTCGTCGTAGAGACGTACGGGCGGGAGTACGTGCCCGCCAGGCCCTACCAGTACGCCAGCAAGGGAAAATTCGCACAGGAGGCTCACGAGGCCATTCGCCCCACGAGTGTCACGAGAACTCCGGACAGTCTCAAGCGCTTCCTGGACACCAATCAGCTCAAGCTTTATACGCTCATATGGCAGAGGGCGGTTGCCAGTCAGATGTCGCCGATGGTAAATGAGGTCACGACGGTCAGTGTCGATGCACGGCTGCCAGATGACGATGGTTTCCTGCTGGAGGCGAACAGCTCGAAAGTGAAGTTCCCCGGATTCTCCGCGCTCTACGTGGAGTCAACGGATGAGTCACCAGGTGATGAACCGGGCTCTAAGCTGCCGTCCGTCCTGAAGGGAGAATCGCTTCAGTACCTCGACTCGACGAGGGAGCAACGATTCACCCAGCCACCGCCCAGGTATACCGAGGCCACCCTCGTGAAGACTCTTGAGCAGAAGGGCATCGGCCGACCCAGCACGTACGCACCGACGCTATCCGTGATTCAGCAGCGTGAATACGTGATCAAGGAAGGCGGCCGGTTCAGGCCCACGAAGCTCGGGTACGTAGTGAACGATCTACTCGTAGCACATTTCCCGAAAGTAGTGGATATTGGGTTCACCGCGCTGCTCGAGGGTGAGCTGGACGAAATCGCTCGCGGGGAGCGTGAATGGGTGTCCGTGGTGAGCGACTTCTACGTGCCGTTTGCCACTGAACTCGACGGTGCCGAGCAACGGATTGAACGTGTCGATGTCACCGAACCGACGGACCAGATGTGTCCCAATTGCAGTCGGCCCATGGTGGTAAGATCTGGGCGTTTCGGTCGTTTCCTCGCCTGCAGCGGGTATCCAGAGTGCAGGACCACTCAGAGGATAGTGAAACCTACAGGCGCCTACTGCCCTGAATGCGGTGCCGATATCATCGTCAAGCGATCGAAGAAGGCCAAGACCTTCTACGGGTGCAGCAAATACCCTGAATGTCAGTTCGCCACAAATCGCAAGCCATTGGCCGTGGTGTGTCCAAAGTGCGGGAAGCTTATGCTTCCGTACGGAAGGAACAAGGGTAAGTGCGCGGTGTGTGGAGCCGTGAGCGCCATCGAGACCACAGGGGGGAGCAGCGAGAGTGACGGAGACTAGTGCCGCTCCGGAAGTCTACAGACACCGTATCTCCAGTGTCCGGGAGCAGATGAGATCGAGAAACATCGATTGCCTTCTGGTCTCCTGTCCTGAGAATGTCCGTTATCTGGTTGGATTCGCCGGCTCCTCCGGCTGGGTTCTGGTGACGATCAACGATGTCGTGCTTGCTACTGACGCCCGCTACCTGGAACGGGTGCATCTTGAGCAGCCATGGCTAACCACTGATCTCGTGACCGGTACCTTTGTGGACTTCGTTGGGGCTTACATGACCCTGCTGGATGTCCGGTCGCTTGGAGTGGAGGGAGACCACATTCCATACATCCGCGTCGAAGGCATCAAAGCCTCCGTCTGCGAGCGCGCTGCCAACTGCAGCGTGGAATCGACCGAGGGAATCATCGAAGCATTACGCATGGTTAAAGATGATGCTGAGATCCTTCCCATTCGATCGGCCGCAACTCTGGCTGATGCCGCGCTGTCGTACGCTATTGAGGTTGTCCGCCCCGGGATGGCGGAGCGCACTCTCGCGTGGCTGATTGAGCGGTGGCTGCGCGAACACGGAAGTGAAGCGGTCCCATTTCCTGTGATCGTTGCCTCCGGGGCCAACAGTTCGCTGCCTCATGCGCTTTCATCTGAGCGACCAATTCTCGAGGGTGAGCCCGTGGTGATCGACCTCGGAGCGCGAGTGGATGGGTACTGCAGCGACCTTACGCGGACGTTGTTTCTCGGCCATATGGGCGGGCAGTTTCAGGAGATGTATTCGACGGTTCTATCAGCGCAGGAGAGCGCTGTTGTGGGGGTGCGTACCGGTATGTCCGGTGCCGAAGCGGATGAGCTCGCCCGCAGTGTGATTCGAGAGTCGAGATTCGATGGTTTCTTCACCCATGGGCTTGGTCATGGAGTCGGGCTTGAGATCCACGAACGTCCCACACTCAACGCCCGTTCATCAGACGTTCTGGTGGACAACATGGTATTCACGATCGAACCCGGCGTTTACGTGCCAGGTCTGGGCGGTGTTAGAATTGAGGACACTGTGGTGTTGCGCGACGGTCTGGCGCATGCACTTGGACAGTTCGACAAGAGAAATCCGGTAGTTATTTCGAGAGGTATGGCGTAGCTCCGCGCCGAGGTGTTGCGCTATCACGCTTCTGGTCTTATCCGGCGAAGTGTGACTCGGGATCTACCCCTTGAAAGGAGTTACGTATGATCGACGCAGGTCAACTGCGAAAGGGAATCGCCATCGAACTGGAAGGAAAGATCTATCAGGTCGTTGAGTACTCCCACATTAAGATGGGCCGTGGGTCCGCACAGGTCAAGCTGAGATTGAAGGACGTGCGGGGTGGTGGTGTCATCGAACGAGCCTTTCAGGCAACTGAGCGGTTCACGCCTGCGTTCCTTGAACACCGGCCTGTCCAGTTCCTCTATGCCGATGGCGACGCGTATCACATGATGGATAACGAATCGTTCGAACAGTTCGAGCTCAATGCCGAGCAGATCGGCGATGGTGTCAAGTACCTGAAGGAGGGACTTGATCTCGAGGTGCTGATGCACAGTGTGAACGTGGTGAGTGTTGAATTTCCAATCTCGGTTGAGCTGGAGGTAGTGGAGACCGAGCCCGGGTTCAAGGGCAACACTGCGACTGGAGGTACGAAGCCTGCCACCCTCCAGACAGGAGCAACGGTGCAGGTGCCACTGTTCATTTCGGTCGGCGATGTGCTGCGCATTGATACCAGGAATGGGTCGTATATTGAGAAGGCCTCATGATCGCAGTCGATCTGCACCTGCATACCTGCCACTCGTACGATTGTGCAACTTCACTTAACGATGTCGTGACAGGCGCACAGCGTGCCGGGCTGGATTGCCTTGCGGTGACTGACCACAACACTATCGCTGGGGCGTTGAAGCTGCGAGACGCCGGCGAGTTCCGCGTCATCGTGGGGGAGGAGATCGGAACGGCCGACGGTGAGATAATAGGACTCTTCATTAGTGAACTCGTCCCCCCGGGCCTTTCAGCCCTAGAAACAATCGATCGTGTGAAGGACCAGGGTGGGTTGGTGTGCATTCCTCATCCGTTCGGCCGCAGATATTTCTCTCCGAGTACTGAACTGGGAGCGAATGAAGACGGGCGTATCAGACTCTCCAAAGCGGTGCGCCGAACCAGTCGTCTCCTGACCGAGGAGGTGCTCGAACGTGTTGACATGCTCGAGGCAATCAATTCACGTACCGTGTTCAAGTCGACGTGGACCGCTATCGGCAAACTCGCAAACCTGTACGGGCTACCGGTGAGCGCCGGAAGCGATGCACACACAGTTCGCGAGATCGGACGTTCCCGCGTGCTCATGCCTGATTTCACCGATGCGAGGAGCTTCCTGGAGGCGCTGCGCAAGGGTCAGCCGTCGGGTATTGCCTCCAGTCTGTTCATCCACTTCGGCAGTATCTACGCAAGGATCTCGAGGAAGCCATGCTGAGACTGGGGTGGATGTCCACTGCGCGCGGTCAGGGCTCTCTCGCCCTCTTACGTGTCGTGTGCGACAGCATCAACGAAGGCACGCTGGATGCCTGCATCCCGGTAGTCGTCAGTAACAGGGTTCCGGGCGAGGCCGAGCAAACCGACCGGTTCTTCGAGTATTGCCGGCAACAGGGACTCCCGCTTGTCTGCGAATCCTCGCAATGTTTCCGACAGACGTTCGATGGTGCTGACTGGCGGACGAGTTTTGACCGGTTGCTTGCGAGTCACATCAGCCAGTACGAGGTTGATGTGTTCCTGCTGGCAGGCTACATGCTCATCGTCAGCGAGTTCCTGTGCTCTCGCTATCCCCTACTTAACCTCCATCCGGCACTGCCTAATGGACCCAAGGGAACGTGGCGCGAGGTGATGTCAGAACTGGCACGAACCGATGCCACGGAGACTGGAGCCATGATTCACGTCGTGACACCCGATCTCGACAGGGGACCTGTGGTTTCCTACTTCTCGTTCCCCCTTGATGATGAGCCCTTCAAGACGCTTCGGTCAGCAGGTGATATCGACGCACTGGCTGATGCGATCCGGGCTCACGAACTGGAAAGGGAGTATCCACTCATTCTCACGACGCTGCACGCGCTCTCTGCAGGGCACATCGTCTTGACCGAGGGGCGTCCGTATGACGCATCCGGCACCCCGCTGATCGGGGGGCTGGACCTATCGGTGGAAGTAGAACGTATGGCGTCGGGTTCTGCTCCTCAAGATAAGACGCGGAGATAGCGGTGCGCACTCCTCGGCCGGTGACACCGGGCTTCCGATTCAGGTACCGTCCCACTCGTTGATGGTTCTCTCGAAGGGCATGATGGGGACTCGCCCCGTGCCTGTGGCACACTGCGTCACCTTGCATCCGGCGTCATGATGTCGCCTGTCTACCAAGAGCCCGAGTAGGGATGGGACCAATGCTCGGAGAATACGAGGGCCCCATCTCAAGCTGATGGGGCCCTCGCGCGAATGTGATTTGTTGCTTCAGGGCACGATGGCAGTATCAGGATTCAGGATGTTGTTGGGATCGAACGCCTTCTTGACGTCTCGCATGATCTGCTTCTGCCGTTCGTCGGTATACCTGTCCAGCAGCTTGATGCTCTTCTTGCCGATGCCGTGCTCTGCGGTGAGGGTTCCTCCCAGCTTCATGACAACATCGTAGATCTCGAGCTTGATCTCGTCCAGGATACCACGGTCGGCGATATCCTTCATGAGGATGTGGTGCAGATTGCCGTCTCCGGCGTGGCCCACCACCGGTATCTTGGTGTTGTACTTCTCCGCTATCTTGTCGACCTCGGCCATGAATATGCCGATGTCACCCGGCGGGACCGCGGTGTCGAGTGAGTCCGCATTGGGTGAGACCGCAGACTGGACCTCACTGCGGATCTTGAGGATGTCGGACTGCTCCTCGCGACGTTCAGCCATCAGCGTATCGATCGCGTTGTACTTCTGGCACACGTCTGCAACCAGCTCCGCCTGAGAGTACACCTCGTCTTCGTTCGAACCTGAGAGAATGACGATCAGGTACGCCTTGCCCTGCTGTGCGGGCCAGGTCATGCCCAGGTAGTTTGCCGTGAGCTCGGCTATCTCCCTGTCCATGTACTCAATGGCCAGGGGAATGACGCCGGCCTGAAGAATTGCCGGCACCGTGTTGATCGCATCGTTCCTGTCATCGTACGAGATGACCATGGTGGCGGTACCGGGAAACCGCGGATACAACCGAAGCGTCACCTTCGTAACGACACCAAGGATGCCCTCACTGTCCACGATGAGATGCATCAGGGGCAGGCCTGTGTTGCACTTCAGCAGCTTCCCGCCCATCGTGACGATCTCGCCGGTGGGGAGAACGACCTCCATACCCTTTACGTAGTTTCGCATGACGCCGAACTTCACCGCACGTGCGCCGCCGGCGTTGCATACCACGAGGCCACCCAACTGAGCGCCCTCGTCTCCAGGGTGTGGGGGAAACGACATGTTGTGCTCATCAGCGGCCTCGAGGAGGTCTCCCAGGGTAACTCCTGCCTGTGCAACGGCCATCAGGCTTCGGGTGTCGATTTCCTCGATCTTGTCGAACCTCTCCATGGAGAGAACAATGCCATCTCTGGTGGGGATGGCGGCTCCGGCCATTCCAGTGCCACCGCCACGAACGTACACAGGCGTCAATTCCTCGTTCGCGAGCTTCAGAATCTGAGAGATCTCTTCAGATGTGGCAGGCTTCACGACGATGATGTGCTCGGCTGCCTTTGGCATCATCGACGGTGGCGTGGAGTCTATCTTGTAGGGTGCAGTCTGGTCATCGGCGGTGACGACCCAGTCGTCACCTACTATCTGCTTCAGTGCGTCTGCTGTAACCATGGTACTAGCTCCTTTGCCGCGCCTCAGCGGCAAGCTTCGGGACGACTTCGTAGAGATCGCCGACTATCCCGTAATCGGCCAGTTTGAAGATGGGTGCGGACGGGTCGGCATTGATCGCGACGATGACGTCTGAGTCACGCATTCCCGCAAGGTGCTGCGGGCTGCCCGAGAGGCCGACGGCGATGTAGAGCCTGGGCTTGACCGTGTTGCCCGAGAAACCGACCTGGTGTTCCTTGCCCATCCAGCCATCGTCGACAATCGGGCGCGTGCACCCAACGATACCGCCAAGGGCGTCAGCGAGATCCTTGAGCATCGCGAAATCGTTGCTGCCCTTGACGCCACGCCCACCACAGACGATAACATCGGCCTCAGCGATATTGACGCCGCCCGTTGTCTCCTTGCTGACTATCTTGAGCACGGATTCAATGATCTCAGGCTCTTTCTTGATGATCTCGCCCGTCTTGGAGGCGTCACGGGGCAGTTTCTGCATGACCTTATACCGGACGGTGGCCATCTGCGGCCGCGTCGTCGTGCGGATGTGCGCGAAGATGTTGCCGCTGAAGGCGGGCCGGATCTGGACCAGATTGCCCTCGTCACCAACCTCCAAAGAAGTGCAGTCTGCGGTCAGACCTGTGTTGACCGCTGCGGCTACTCTCGGTGCCAGCGAGCGACCCAGGTGCGTTGCACCTATGAGCACGGTCTCGGGTTTCACCTCGTTGATGAGGTGCGCGATGTT
>PWUO01000274.1 GCA_003562555.1 Dehalococcoidia bacterium | reverse complement strand
ATCCAGGAGGGCCAATTCCCGCATCCCCGGTGTATCGATGAGGAGGCCACCAGAGGGCAGTACCACCATCTCCCGATGGCTTGTCGTATGCCGGCCACGTCCATCGCTTATGCGGATCGCGCCGGTGTGAAGCCTGTCTTCGCCCAGTAGTGCGTTTATGAGGGTCGGCTTGCCCGCCCCTGATGAACCAACGACTGCTCCGGTGATGCCCCTGCCGAGCTGTTCCTCGATCGGCCCCAATCCGAGTCCGCGCATCGTACTTGTGCCCACGATCTCGAGGTCTGGTGCAGCTTCGCCAACCTCGGCAATACGAAGGCTGACGTCGTCGCACACGTCGGTCTTGTTGAGAACGACGATTGGTCTGGCTCCACCGGCCAGTACACGCGCAATGTACCGTTGTATGCGTCGTGTGTTGTAGTTGGCATCAAGTCCCACCACAACCAAGACGATGTCGACATTGGCTACTATGACCTGCATCCGACTTACTCCACCGGCCCCGCCTCGTGTAATTGCCGTGCGCCTCTTGAGAATCTTCTCGATTATCGCAGTATCACCAGACACCGGGACTGATCTCAGCGTCACCCAGTCGCCTGTCGCGGGGTAGGACTCCTCGTCGAGGGCGCGACTCAGACGTCCGGCCAGGCGCGCGAACGTCTCGCCGAATACGGACCACACGATGTAGCCATGCCTGTGCTCACCGGCTATGCGTGCAGGGATCGCCTCAACCTGAGGCAACTGTCCTTCGAAATACGGGCCAAAGCCCAAAGAAGATAGTTCGTACAATTGCGTCCTCCATGATGCGTAAGGATTAGCGATTCGGTTCGCGGGTGGTGAAACGATTGGGAGATGAGTCCCGTACTAGGTGCGCACACATCGGATGGCCGGCACAGAAGTGCGCCATCGGACTGTGCGCGAAGGCGAATCCGCTTCGCTACGCGCGGTCTACATGAAGGACAACTGCTGTCATGAAGCCTCGGACGCTTGACCGTCCCTTACCCGATAATGCTAACCGGTTCACGTTGCGGTAGTCAACGTGAATTCACGCGATCTCTATTCCTTCACGACGATATGCCAGTGCTTTGGATGACGAGTTCAACCACATATGAAGAACGTGCGAAAGATCGTGCCAGGAAGCAGAACAGAGCAACTCCACATCACAACCTCATGCCAAGTCAGACGCGCGACTGATCTCACCGTCGTTGCTCCTTCACACCTGGATGACTCAACACCCGAGGGGAAGCCGTCCCGGCCAGGTTTCCGGGCCCGAAACGACACAACCTGGGGACCTGAGGGGGAGAGAGCAGTTGCCGGAACACGCCGCGACCATCACAACCGGATCAATGGTTATGGCAAGAGTCGCTTGAGTCTATTCGGACCGTCCAATCACCATAGACCTGACACAACAAGCGCCGACCACAGATGACTGGGCTAATGAAAGCCGCGCTGCGCAGACGACTGGACGAATGTGCGTGCAACGTTTCCACGCACGACAGTGATCCTTCCCCACAATCCAGTCCACCTTGATTGGGTCGCTGTACCTTGTGATACCATCCCCAGCACTGGATGTCCGTACGACTGCCGAATCGCATTTCAGGTCGGCCGTTACCCTGTTCTGATGCCCGGTTCGTCTCACATCGACAGGTCACGAGGGGGACGAGAACATGCCATCATCGACTCTCACACGCGACAATGCACAGCTGATTTGTCTCTGAGGAAGGTCGCGCCCGGAGGCGCGGACACTGTGTATGCTGTCAGCACCCCACAGAATCGCCCCTCGGACTCACCTCCAGAACATCTAATGATGAGAGCTTCTCAACTTCAGTACAAGTGGGTTGTCCTCGGTGTCGTCGCAGCGGGGACGCTGATGATTACCCTCGACGAGGGCACGGTCCGCATGGTACTGCCGGAACTGGGCAGAGTATTCGACGTGCCGGCTGACCACATCGTATGGGTCTGGCTCATATACCTGCTGATCGGTGCCGGTCTCATGCTCACACTGGGTTGGCTTGGTGACGCGTTCGGCAGGAAGCGCGTGTACACGACGGGCCTGATACTGTTCACCGTCGGGTTGAGCCTCTGCAGCACTGCAGATGGTGTTGGGCTGCTCATCGTCTTCCGAGGGATACAGGCCGTTGGTGCCGCGATGACGGTAGCGATGGGCAATGCAATAGTCACTGCATCGTTTCCTTCCAGGGAGCGCGGACTCGCTCTGGGAATTATGGCGTTCGTCGTGTCCGTAGGATTGCTTGGCGGACCAGCAATCGGCGGTGCTCTGGTCGAATGGCTTGACTGGCGCGCCGTCTTCTACACCAGAATACCCGTCGGCATTGTGGCGGCGGTGCTGGCGATACTACTGCTCAGGAGAGAGGTGCTGCCTGAGAGCCTGCGCCAATTCGACCGCGCAGGCGCAGCAACCCTGTTCCTTGGCGTCTTATGCATTCTCGTTGCTATTAACCGGGGACCGTATCTGGGCTGGCTCTCCCTGCCCGTTGTTGCCCTGCTCAGTACCGGAATTCTCCTGCTGACTGGGTTTGTCCTGATCGAAAGACGGGCACGCGACCCCGTACTGGATATGTCGCTGTTTCTGCAGCGCATCTTCGCGACTGCGACGGCCAGCCACATCATCTTCTACATGGCAACAACCTGTGTCATCTTCGCACTCCCTTTCGTCTTCCTGGATGCGCTTTCGCTTCCAGGATCGGTAGCTGGGTTGCTGCTGGCCACACTGTATGCCGTTCGAGCGGTGGCTTCTCCTCTGGCAGGCCGGATCTCGGATCGAATCGGGCCATGGTCGCCATCGATGATTGGAATGGTGACCGTGGGTGCAGGCGCTGCACTGATGCTCAGCGTCAGCGTTGACACCTCGAGGTGGGATGTTCTACTACTCATGACAGTCATGGGTGCGGGTATGGGCGCGTTCGCCACACCTAATCTGAGCACCATAATGGGTTCGACCTCCAGCGGACAGCTCGGCACGGCATCGGCGGTCGTGGCTACCTCAAGGCAGATAGGGCAGTCCCTGGGTCTGGCAATAGCGGGAACGGCGTTCGCCTACGCAAAGCTTACGCGATCGCAGGAGTTGCTGGCGCGCGGGGTGGTACCCGATGTGATCGAGCCCTATGCGACGATTGCAGGCCTGCAGGCAACCGCAGTGTTGAGCATCGCATTGGCCGTCGTTGGTGTGCTGATCCTTATCGTCCAAAGAGCCATCACGCGGGGCAGTGAAACCGGCTTCCGACACGCACTATAGAACCGGAAGGCATGACACCGCCTTCCGCATGTGCGAAAACACTCCCCGGGACTACTGACGTCGGCCTCATGAGCAGACTCCTGGGTACAACGCGCATCAGGACGCCTGTTCCGCAATCGCCTGTCCCCAGGCCGCTGCGCGTTGGAGTTCACCATCCTTCAGAGGTCCTCCGCGCCCTTTGACGAAAAACCCCTCAACCGGAGCCTCGACAGACCAGCCCTTGCTCCGGAGCGCGGTGGCGATCCGTGGTGCGGCGAAACCAAACACCTTGACCCATCCTGCCGCCATGCGCGTATCGAACACGGCCACTCGCACGGTGCTGACGGGCCCCGGCATGCCATCCAGGAAACCCCGGATTGCTGGTGTGGGTTTGCCCCCGTGCGTCGGTGAGCCAATGATGAGCAGGTCCACCGACTTCAGATCACCCGTCGTTACCTCCCCTACCCGTCGAACATTGACTTCACCCACGATGACGTCCCCCACAGCCTGCGCGACCTTCTGCGTGTTGCCATGAACGGAGTCGTAGACTATGAGCGCCTTCATTGTGTCCTCACATTGCGTCGTCGAGGCAATGCTCGCACCCGATGTTCCTCATGTCAAGAGCACCTTAGTCAGAACGAGGACCTTTCTCAGGATTCGCGGGTATTCAAGGACAGGAACGAAGGGATTACGAATGCGCGTCGGTTATGTATGTACGTTGGATTCTGCTAGCATGGGGCAAGAGACAACAGATGGTACAGGGGGAAGGATTCCGCAGAACCACATCCAAGGGTTCCTGAAGGAATCATAGGAAGACGAGGCAACACTTCAGTCAGCCGTGTCCCATCGCAGGCATCGCCAATTCTTGTAACCTAAGGCATTCATCCACCTCGCAACCGAGACGGGCGCGGCGCTACTGCATGCATATGGACGGGAAGCACACTCTTGAAGACCGGGCAGATGGGAGGAGTAATATGCTGATACGCAACGTTGAAGAGGTGCCATCGATTCCCTACGGACTGGGCGCGCGCAAACGCGTTATCTTCGGCGAGAAGGAGAACGCCCCCACCTTCGTTATGCGCGTGTTCGAGGTTCCACCGGGCGGCGCGAGTTCAGACCACTGTCATGATTTCGAACATGAGGTACTCATCCTGAAGGGTGAGGGAGTGCTCAAGGGATCCTGGGGCGACGCGCCATTCGCAGAGGGATCGGCGATCCTTCTGCAGCCGAATGAGCAACACCAACTGGTCAACACAGGTGATGAGTCGCTTCACTTCATGTGCGCGGTGCCCCTCCGTGGTGAAGAAGCCGACTGTATCACCGGTGGTTCCGGTGGTCGTTGGCGGGTAATCGCACTCATCGCCGCCGCGATGGTGATCCTGGGAGTGCTGATTTGGGGGTTCTCTACCCGGGGTTAGCTTCACGATAATCGCGCGGTGAATCTGACCATCAGGGCTCATAGCGAACCCTCGAAGATCAGTGAGGCGCAGGACTTTGCGCGTCGAGTCACGATGGTTCGCAAGGGTTTGACAGCCCTAAGACAGCTTACTACGATGGAACTGGATAGCAGGGAGCCAGCCGTACAGCTTCCTTAATAGTGCGTGGCGGCAATAGTGGCTCTGCTGTGCTACAGGAGCGATGGAGGTGGGAACATGGAGCCTGATGAACTTGAGAAGACGCCTTCCCCAACTGAGTCTGAACGAGAATACGGTTGCGGTATGAGGGGTCGTGGCGGCCTCCTGCGGGTGCTTCTGCTGGTCGCCGGTGCCATTGCGATTATCGGGCTGCTGGTGTGGGGTTTCACATCCGCGGGCTAGCTCTGGAATAATTTAGCCTCGATTCTGGACCGGTGGTTTTGAAGGACACCTGCGCATGGGGATGGACGCGTACGGTATATCCGGCACTCACAACCCGGTCGCACACAATATCGGTAGATGATCACAAGGACGGGGTTGTGCGCGGGGTGCAAATGGCCACAGTCCGAGGTGGTACGCATCAAGGTGTCCTTCACAACACACTGGTCCAGAAGCGGAGCATAGTAGTCGGTTCGAATTGGGGCTGATGCGGTAGGCAAGACATCGGTTTGGGAAAGCAACCGATAGATATCGTCAGCCGCGATATCAATGGCATCCCTGTATGAACGCCCATCGATGTCGAAGCGCAGCGGCACGGTCTCAATGCTCAGGTCCGCCACAAGCTCAGGGGGCAGACATGCCGTACTCTCCGTCACCACTCCCACGGATTCCATGCCATCACATCCCCTTCCCCTGCAAGTACGCTAATCGAGCCGACTCCAAAGTGTTGCATCGTGATGCCATCAGCAGGTCAGAGACCGCGCAAATCGCGGAAACGCCTCTTGACAGTCTGAAAACGTCGGGCTACGTTCTAATTGAGGACTGCCATGGTCCAACTGTGGAACATATCCGACGCACGCGGACGAGAGTCGCGCAGCGTGGTTTTGGTCCTTTGAGCATGGAGTGAGGTTGGCATAAGGAGGAGGTTACCATGGCTGGGAGTGTGTACAAGGTACTCGAACTGGTAGGGACAAGCGACGAATCCTGGGAGAAGGCCGCACAGAACGCGGTGGAGATGGCGGCGAAATCGGTTCGCGACTTACGGGTGGCGGAAGTTGTCGAGCATGACATGCAGCTTGAGAATGGCAAGATCACGGCATACCGAACCAAGATAAAGGTATCCTTCAAGATCGAGAAGGCTGACTGATACGCCGACACCAGGGCGGATTCTCCTGTGGCACTGGATGCATGCTGCGGCGCGTGAACTCTGCGGGGCCCATGGCCTGCCGGCCAATTATGGTGTCGGCATGGTCCGATGCTCGCAACTGCCAACCCTGCACATTGACTGACGGTCGGGGTCCATCATCCTGTGCACACGTCGTGCAGCTACCACGCCCACCTATACGAAGCATACCTGGCACGTCGTGACGTGAAAGGTAAGCGACCTGGTATCGGTCTCACCCGCCTCGTTGGTCACGGTAACCGTGACGGTGACGCTGCTCCTGGTAGCCGGAGCCGTGAACGTGACCGTATCACCGGTACCTGTTATCTTGCCACCACCGCTGATCGTCCAGTCGTACGTCAGACCGGTGGTGTCGGCTACCTGACAGTGCAGTTCAGCCTTACGCGATACCAGGATCGCACAGCCACCAAGGTTCTGAGCGAAATACTTGTGATCCGCACTGGCCCTGAGTGAGATGATCTCGGGCGCGACGACATCACCTGGAGGATCAGCAGTCTGATCGAGGTCGTCCGGGTCAGGGGGTTCATCCCGAATCACCTCGATCTCCACAGAGCGGCTGTCGCTTCTGCCGGCAGAGTCGGTAACCGTCACCCTGATCTCGTACACACCGGTTCGATTGGGCGCGATCCATGTGGCCTGTGCGCCGCCCGGTTCCAGCGTGCCCAGCGCGCACCACCAGGTGTACCTAAGGTCATCCGTACCGCCGGCCTCGAGAGTAATCGACACGACGCTACCCTCCTGAGGTCTCAGCGTAGTGCGGTCGGTGGTCATCGTCTGGATGCGTGGCGCGGGAACAGGTTCACCGCCATCATCCGGAGGAGCAGTCGGGTCCGGCTCATCGCCAGCAGGCGGATCGCCAACCGGCGGGTCATGAGCGGGCGGGTCATCTGGGGGCGGGGGGTCATTGGCGATGTCCGGCATGATGTCGTCAAGTTCAGGATGTGCCGCAACGATCCACTCCGCATAGGCCACCGCTGCCTGGTCCCCCTCCAGAACCTGCAGTGCCTGAACCAGCATTCCCGCTGCGTGCAGTCGCGTGGAGAGAACGGTTTCCGCGGAACCCGTGGGCAATGACTCCTGGGCCATGGCCAGCGCAAACTGCTGCGACACGTGTTCGGTCTTCACACGTGCGACGAGATTTGTGACATTGCTGCGCTCACCTGCATGGACAAGCCAGAAGATACATTCATCGAAGTTCTGTCGATACGAGCTGCAGTGCGACGTGGCATGGGTGTACTCTTCCCTGCCCGCCATGGTGTTGATGTCATACGCGTCATCGTTGGCAAATCCCAGGAGCACCTCCGCCTTCTCGTAACTGCGTTCTGCAAGGCTCATACGGATATCGCGGTATGCCATAACCGCAGGATACGTCGGGGCGGAAGGGAGCGTCAGTGTAGACGGACTGTGATCCCACTCACCGGGGAGTGTTGACGCAAGCGCGCCGCGTACGGACAGAGGGCTGAGGAATACGACACCCACGAATACGAGTGCCAGTACCCGGACCCAACAGAGTCTTCGCTTCAAGTGCCCTCTCCTCTCGCAACCGTCGAATGCTGCCAGTTCTGCGTGTCGCTGCGCGCCTTCACTTACTATTAACGTAGCGTGGCTCGGTGCGTTTAGGCTGTAAGCACGGTCACGCCACATTCTCTCCCCGGTCAGCACGAGCCCGGGGAGAATGGATGCGGGAATTGCCGAGCGATGGACGGGGATCTGAGACGTTAAGACGAAGATGGGCGACGAATTCGACCTAATGCGCGGGTGACGGACCACTGCTATCAATCACTTCCGGCGTTGGGTGAAGTGCGACTTGATGAGGTAACCCCCTATGGCAAGAAACAGCAACTGCGTACCCGCCGTAATGACTATGTCCACGCTACGCATGACATCAGCAACAGACAGGAGCGATAGCAGGCTGTAGATGGCTATGGCGCAGAGAACGGTGCCGATTGCTAGTCCCACAGCCCACCTGCTTTCGTGGAAGAATGCTGAGAATGCGCACTGAGAGTGTCTACGGTTCTACGCAAGGCGCACTCGCCTTCGGCGCAGGAGCCGCCTCCTGACAAGCACCAGCATGACGACCACGAATACGAGGAGCAGTGATGCGACGACCAGCGGGATGACCAGTGCGAGCAGCGACGTGCTGACCGCTGCGACGTTCTCACCCGTCGAGACAGCAGGATTCGCCACTCCACCGCTGGCTCCGGTCGAGAACAATCGCGCGATGACGCTACCACCTTGCACGGTGGCGGCGACGCCTCCGCCGATAATGAAGCCGGTAACCCACTTAAGCAGGCCACCATCTATAGGCAACACCGAAGTCATGAGAAGAGTCCCCGCCCCCACGGCCATAGGCGTCGTAATACTGTCGAGGAGATTGTCTACAACCGGCACGTAGTAGGCGACGACCTCGACAACCGTCGCAGTAGCAAAGCAGATCATGGCCGGTGTGCTGCCGAGCCAGGCAAACCCGTCCTGAACAGGCAGGACGCCGGTATATGCGGCCACGCTGGCCACGAGCATGGGCACGAATACACGAAACCCGGCACTCGCAGCCAGGCCGATACCGACAGCTACAGCAGTCAGGATCTCCAGGTGCATATCTGCCACCATCTCATTCTACAATGTCGTTCCATGAATCAGGTAGCGCTGTCGAAATCCAGTATGCACTCGTGTATCGTCGCTTAGCAGCGGACGTGGCTTCACACGAAGTAGAGAAACGGCCCCATCACCTCTCGAGGGGACTGGAGCCGTTCAACGTACAATCAGGAAGCGGTGTCGCCGAACCTCGTGACGCGTAAACGCTACTGCACGCGAGTCTTAGGCTTCTCCGGCGTGAATTCTATTCCCACCACGCGGATATTGATCTCCTTCGCAATCAGCCCCGTGTATTCGAGCAGCCGCGTGGCAATCTTCTTACGAACCTCGTTGACTATGTTCGGGATATTGTGACCGTAATACACGTTGACCTGCAGGTCGACGATGCACTCTCTCTTGCCGACTTCGACGGCGACGCCCGAACGCGCCTTCTCCGCAGCATCGGCGTACCACCCGGTCAGGGCTCTTCGAACCGAACTGCGACCGAGACTTCCTACACCGGCTATCTCCTTGGCCGCCATTCCTGCAATGGACGCTACGACCTCATCCCCGATGATCGTCTCACCAACAAAGCCATGCTCGGT
>PWUO01000043.1 GCA_003562555.1 Dehalococcoidia bacterium | reverse complement strand
TTTTCGCCAATCCGAGAAACGCTGCTGCGGGTTCCGTTCGTCAACTTGACCCTGCACTAACTGCACAGCGACCTCTCGACATATTCATCTATGCACTGGGCTGGGCGGAGGGATCACGCCTGCCTCATACCCACTG
This sequence comes from Dehalococcoidia bacterium, assembly GCA_003562555.1. Lineage (GTDB taxonomy): Bacteria > Chloroflexota > Dehalococcoidia > GIF9 > AB-539-J10 > SKVJ01. The sequence continues at coordinate 9,069 of PWUO01000043.1, read as the reverse complement.
GGAGACCATGGAATGGCTTCGATCTCTCGGCTTCAAGACGAACCCATTGATCAGGAGGACCACTGGCCTGGAGGAGACGCTGGCCGTTTACGAAGAATGGGTCGAGCAACGCAACAATTGGCCCTTCGAAGCCGATGGTATGGTGGTGAAGGTCGACTCTCTCGACATGCAAGGCGAGTTGGGCAGCGTGGGACGCGAACCGCGCTGGGCCATCGCATACAAATTCCCCGCAATGCAAGGCACGACCAAGCTCAAGGATATCGGCATCAACGTCGGACGGACCGGCAGCCTCAACCCCTATGCGATACTTGAGCCCGTCAGAGTTGGCGGCGTGGTGATCAGCCATGCGGCGCTTCACAACGAGGAGGACATCCACCGAAAGGACATCCGAATTGGAGACACGGTCATCATTCAACGCGCCGGGGACGTCATACCCGAAATCATCGGCCCGATACCCAGCCTGCGTACGGGTGAGGAACGCGTGTTCCGAATGCCACCGAACTGCCCTGTCTGCGGACACGCGGTCGTGAGACCGCAGGGAGAGGCGCTGCACCGATGTCCCAACGCAGCATGCCCCGCACAGGCGCTTGAGCGCATCATCCACTTCACAAGCCGTGACGCGATGGATATCGACGGCGTCGGCGAGAAGCTATGCGAGACCCTGTTCAACTCCGGACTCGTGAAGGACGTGGGAGATCTCTACCGCCTCACCATGGACGACCTGTTGCAGCTTGATCGCCTGGCCGAGAAGAGCGCACGGAACGTGCTCTCATCCATAGAGGACAGCAAGTCGCGACCACTAGGCAGACTCATCTTCGGTCTTGGGATTCCTCACGTGGGCCAGGAATACGCAGAACTGCTTGCACAGCGGTACGCAAGCATCGACGACCTTGCAGCCGCGACTCCAGGGGACCTCAGCGCGCTCCCATCGGTAGGACCCAAGATCGCCGAGAGCGTCGTCGCGTTCTTCGACGAGCCGAGAAACCGGGAGACTCTGGAGAAGTTGCGCGAGGCTGGGGTTTCGTTTCGCAGTCAGCACCAATCATCCACATCTGACGACCAGCAGCTGAACGGCCTCACATTCGTATTCACCGGAAGAATGGAGCGCTTCACCAGGCCACAAGCCGAAGCTCTCGTCGCGAGCCTTGGAGGGAGAGTGGCACAGGATGTCAGCCGAAGAGTGTCATACGTGGTCGCGGGCGAAGAACCGGGGTCAAAAGCAACGCGCGCCCGCTCACTGGGCGTCAGGGTAATCGACGAAGATGAGTTCCTGAAGCTTCTCGGGGAACGCTAGGCATTCGATGCGACTTCTCCGACGATGTCCCTCAGGATTACCGCAAGATAGTCGGGAAGGTCCTCCGGAGCATGGTACCGCACCTCGTCCACTTCGTCTCCGGCACGTGGCGTGCCTCCCGTGATCCTCACCAGGTAGCTCACCACAAGCATGTCCCCGTAGACCTCATCATCCTGGCGCCGCATGACGCGGACGAGCCTCTCAATCTGGCCGGTGACGCCTGCTTCCTCCTCAAGTTCACGCAGGCAGGCATCTTCCGGGCTCTCGCCGCACTCGACGAAGCCTGACGGGCACCCCCAGTATCCCTTCTTTGGAGCAATTCCTCTCTTGATGAGGAGAAATCGCCCCTCGCTCACAGCAATCGCCACCACAACGGGAAGTGGATTCTCGTAACGAATGAATCCACACGAGGGGCAGTGCCTGCGAACCCGCCCCTCGATCAGGCCTTCAGACAGAGGTGCCGCGCATTCCGGACAGAATGAATACGGTCTCGGCGCCATCAGCACGCCTCCCTGAGATCTCTCCGGGTGGTTCGCATGCACACTGGAGTCATTACCATTGAATGGTATACCCATGCGCTACCGGACTCAATTAGAGGCAGAATCATGTGACCGGTACAAGGACGCCGCGTGATATCCTTTGCGCAGCAGCGTATTCCACCGAGACTGAAGCACACGTCTCTATGCAGTCGTACGACGAGGATTAGGTCAGAGTCCTTTGGTGTGCGTTTCAGGGGATGCCACGATGAATGCCTATCTTGATATCGAAACAACAGGACTGAGTCCTGCAATGGACACCATCACCGTCGTGGGAGTGCACCGGGATGACGGCGGCGACGTCGCGGTGAGTCAGCTGGTGGGTCCGAACGTCACGCGAGACAGGGTCGCAAGCCTACTGACAGGAGTGCAGACACTCTACACGTACAATGGGGCTCGTTTCGACCTGGTCTTCCTCAGGTCGAAGATCGGACTGGAACTTGAACCATCGATAGTCCATGAGGACCTCATGTACACGTGTTGGAGACAGGGACTCTATGGAGGCCTGAAGTCCGTGGAACGCTGTCTCGGCATTGAGAGAACGATAAAGGATGTCTCCGGACTGCAGGCAGTTGCGCTCTGGTGGCGCTACGTGCGCCAGCACGATGAGGATGCATTGAAAAGGCTGCTGAGGTACAACGCAGAAGATGTGCTCAACCTGAAGGTGTTGAGAGAGCGGCTGCTGACCGACTGACGTGGAACCGGTGCTTCGATGACCCTGGTGGACTTTCATACACACGTGATGCCTCCGTGGGTGATGCAAGACAGAGCATCCCTCGCCCGAACAGACGCCTGCTTCGAGATGCTGTACGCGGACCCCAAGGCAAGACTCACAACCGCCGATGACCTCATCAACAGCATGGATGAGACCGGCATAGCCATGTCAGTGGCACTCAACATCGGCTGGTCCACCCATGAGATGTGCATGCGAACCAATGACTACCTGCTGGAATCAGCCTCCAGGTGGCCCGGGCGGATCGTCCCATTCTGCATGCTGCACCTTATGTCGCCGGACCTCGCCCTGCATGAGCTGGAGAGATGCGCTGCAGGAGGCGCCAGGGGCGTCGGCGAACTGCGTCCGGACGTCCAGTCCTATTCCCTCACCGATGCCTCGCTCTGGAAACCACTGGTTGACGTGTTGAACCGACACGAAATGATCCTGCTGACTCACGTCTCAGAGCCTGTTGGCCACCAGTATCCCGGAAAGGGCACGATAACTCCAGAACAGCCATACGCATTCGCGAAGGAGTTCCCGGAGGCCACTCTCGTATGCGCGCACTGGGGTGGGGGTTTGCCATTCTACGCACTGATGCCAGAGGTGGGAAAGACCCTGGCGAATGTGTACTTTGACACAGCTGCGACTCACTACCTCTACGAGCGCGAAGTGTTCGACACGGTAGCGCGCCTGGTGGGTGCAGACCACATACTGTTTGGCTCTGACTATCCCCTGATTCCCCAGAAGCGGGCACTTGACATCGCACGCGAGGCGATCGCACTTCCGGACAATCTGCGCGCGGTCCTCGGTGACAACGCAATCCGAGTGCTCGCCACGCAAGGAGACACGACGCCATGAGTGCTGACGACGTTCGCTCATTTGTGGCCGTCGAACTACCTGAGGATGCCCGGTTCCGTGTCCGCGCAGTGATTGAGCGCCTCAGGGATCTTGTTGCGAGCCCGGACATCAAGTGGGTGGCTTCGGCCAACATTCATCTCACCCTCAAGTTCCTCGGACAGGTACCGTCGGACAGACTCGAAGAGGTGCAGCGAAGGCTGACGCATGCCTGTGTGGCCACACCATACCTGCGATTCGAGGTCCACACGCTGGGAGGATTTCCCTCCGTGGAATCCCCACGGGTCATATGGGCAGGGCTCTCTGGTGATATCGACCCGGTGAGCGAGCTGGCCCGGCGGATAGACACAACGCTCGCCGAATTGGGATTCTCGAGAGAGAACCGGCCATTCACACCCCATCTGACACTCGCACGTGTCCGCCAGGAAGCGTCGGGCAGGACGCGAAGCGCCATAGGCACGGCCATCAAGCAGTGCAACCACGTAACAGGTATCGAATTCGAGGCCAATGGCATCAGCCTTATGAGGAGCCAGTTGACCCCACGTGGTGCGGTCTACGACCGGATGGCTCTTATTCCATTCACACCATCTTCGCGGAGAGACTGACGATCGCTCACGGTTTGCGAGCGATAGGGGGCTGATATATACTGTGCCCAGTATCGGTGGGAGGTGGATTACCTTGGAGAACTCTCCTTTCCCAAAGTGCCTGAGCTGTGACAAGGGAGATCTCGTTCCCCTGTCTGACTTTGGAAGCCAAGGTGCGACGATTCGCTACAAGGCATGGGTGTGCACGAATCCTGGTTGCGGGTATAACCTGAAGATCAGGAACGGTGAGATATACCTCAACGAGCCCATTCTTAGCGGTGAACTCCGCGCCCGCAGCCATTAGCGCGGGATCACGCAATCGTGCTTCGCGTCAGTGGTATCGCCAATCTGGCGCTGGATTGTCTATTCCCTCGCATCTGCGTGGGATGTGGCAAGCTCGGCAGTTATATTTGTGCGAACTGCAAGGCTGACATGGCGTTCCTGGTGGGACCCATATGTCCCCGTTGTGGCCAGCCCCAGATCAGCGGTATCCTCTGTCCGGCCTGCGCGCAGAGCTCAAGCTCCGTGTCCACCATACGATCGGTTTTTCGATTTGAGGGAACGGTGCGTGAAGCGATTCACGAACTCAAGTACCGCAACCTCAGGGCAATCGCACCTACGCTGGCGGGATTCCTTTCGTCGCATCTGTCCGAGCAAAGCGACCTGCCTGACGCAATCGTGCCGGTGCCATTACACCCGACCAGTTACAAGCGCCGGGGCTACAACCAGGCAGCGCTGCTGGCTCACGAACTGGGAAGACATCACAGACTCCCGGTCCTGCCGAAGTGTCTCAGGAGAACAGGTGCAGGGTCGAGTCAGGTGAGAACGAGAAATGTCGATGAAAGGCGGCGTAATGTGCAGAATGCATTCGAATACACGGGCCGCCCGCTTGAGGCCGCCCGCATCACGCTGATCGACGATGTGTGTACCACTGGAGCCACACTTGAGGCCTGCGCCACGGCTCTACGAGGAGCCGGGGCAATCGATGTCAACGCGCTGACGGTCGCAAGAGAAGTGTAGTAAGGGAGGTTCCCATGGAATTACGGATTCAGACCAAGAACAACGTCGCAGTATCTCCCGCCATTGAAGAATACGCAGCCACGCGTATCGGCAAGATGGCCCGCTACCTTCCCAGCATAGACAGCGGCAAGGTAGAGATCGCCGAAGAAGGAACGAGACAACCCGACCAGCGATTCGTGGTCCAGGTGACTCTCGTAAGTAACGGTGTTGTGATCAGGGCTCAGGAACGGGCAGAAGATGTCCGCACTGCGATCGATCGTGTCACAGACGCCTTGACCAACCGTGTCTCACGCTACAAGGGCAAGCGCATCGAGAAGGGTAACGACAGCGTTCGCAAGATGGAACCAGCCACAGCAAATGACGAGTTGACACCGCCCGAGCAGCCGGCGCGAGTGGTGAAGACCAAGCAGTTCACTCTGAAGCCGATGCCCCTGGACGAGGCCACCGAGCAAATGGAATTGCTGGGGCACGACTTCTTCCTCTTCTTAAACGCGGATAACAACCAGGCCAACCTGATCTACAGGAGAAAGGACGGTAACTACGGGCTGATAGAACCTACTGTGTGAAGTCACCTATGGACTACGCCATCTTCTCAACCCCCATGGGATGGATGGTGATTGCTGGCTCGTCTGAGGGTATCGCTCATGTAGTGTTGCCCGTATGCAATCCTCATCTTGCTCTTAAGCGGGTGTTCCTGCAGGCCAAGAGGTCGCCGGGTGAAATGCAGAAGCTCACACCTTCACGGTTTGGCACACTGCCCGAACGTCTTATCGCATTCCTGCAAGGAGAGCAGATTTCCTTTCCGGATCGCCTCGACCGCAGAGACTGGACCGGATTCCGGTCCCGCGTCTGGGATGCAACACGACTCATTCCGTACGGTGAGACCAGGAGTTACGGTTGGGTGGCGGCCATCGCGGGACAACCACTGGCCTGCCGGGCGGCAGGACAGGCGCTTCACCACAATCCGGTGCCAATCATCGTGCCCTGCCACAGGGTGATCGGAGCCAACGGAAGCCTCACGGGGTTCGGAAGCGGGTTGGCAACAAAACAGCTTCTGCTGTCGATTGAGTCCGGACAGCAGCACACGTCAGTCGACATGGTATGAGGCATCGACGAGCACGCTCGAGAGCTCTCGTTCCAGCTCGGCACAAAGAGCCACCCGGACATCCGGCATCTCCAGCTCCGTTCTCTCGCCCGATGCCGTGTCGATGATGAGCGCCACCGCGTCCTCGCCGGGATACGACCTGAGCAGATCTACTACTCTGCTCAGCAATGCAACATCAGCCCGGCTGTCATCCGTCTCTCTGAGTTCAATGACGAGCTCGCGCTGGCGCGCACGCTTATGTCGGGTGTTCTGCCCCGGGGTGAACCTCTGCGCCTGCTGGCAACTGATCTGGTACTGCCCTTCACGACCGCGCAACTGGCCCTTGACGATCAGCATCGCCCCTTCAGCCCACAGGCCTCTTGTTGCCTGGTGAATCCGGGGCCACACGGTGACCTCGATGCTGCCCGACATGTCCTCGAGCTGTGCCACCACAAAAGGGCGTCCCTCCTTCGTCAACGACTGTCGAATCGACCCGATCATCCCCGCGACCACTACCTCCCTCTCGAGGTGCTCAGGCCCCAGCGTGCCACAGGAAGTCGTCACAATCCCGTCCAGTTCGCCGCGGATCGCCTCGACGGGATGAGGAGAGAAACAGACACCCGCAAGTTCCCTCTCCCAGGCCATCTTCTCACGCGCGCCGACATCCGGAATGCCACTCCCCGGGTCCAGTTCCAGATCATCCGGAGTCTCGGGCATCACGTCGAAGAGGGAAGACTGACCCGAGTCTCTCGAACGTTGCTCGGCCTGAGCGATGGCGATCATGCGATCCAGCGCGGCAAGGAGTCCGGACCTGGTCCCCAGGCAGTCGAATGCTCCAACGCGTATCAGGCTTTCCATCACCTTCTTGTTGACTCCCCTGGCACCAACGCGTCGGCAGAAGTCACCCGCGGAACTGAATGTCTCTCCGCTCCGGCGAGCCTTGAGCATCATATCTATGGGCCCAACCCCAACGTTCTTCACCGCCGCAAGGCCGAACCGTATCGCCTGGCCCTCATCAGTGTCCTCGATCGTGAATCCGACATCACTCCGGTTCACATCAGGGGGAAGAATGCCGATGCCCATCTTACGGCACTCCTCGACAGCGAGACAGATCTTGTCCGTATTATCCAAATAGGTATTCATGAAGGCCGAGATGTACTCGACCGGGTAGTTCGCCTTCAGATACGCCCCTCGATACGCTACGAGTGCGTAACTGACGCTGTGCGCCTTGTTAAACGCATAGCCGGCAAACGGTTCGATCAGCGCGAATATCTCACGTGCGAGCCGTTCGTCGATCCCGTTGGCGACCGCCCCGGCAACGAAGGTCTGCTCCTGTTCCCTCATGACCTCGGGGATCTTCTTGCCCATCGCCTTGCGAAAGATATCTGCCTGGCCCATCGAGTATCCTGCCAGCGTACGGGCAATGAACATGACCTGCTCCTGGTACACAATGACGCCGTAGGTTTCCTCCAGTATCCTCTCGAGCGCGGGGTGAGGGTACCTCGCCTGCACAGCGCCCTGCTTGGCGCGAATGAAGGTGTCGATCTGTTCCATGGGGCCGGGACGGTAAAGAGCCACCATGGCGGAGATATCGGCGAACACCGACGGCCTCAGTTCCTGCAGGTACCGCCGCATACCCTTGCTCTCGAGCTGGAAGATGTCACGGGTCTCCCCCGAAGCCAGCAATTCGAACGTCTTGCGGTCGTCAAGCGGAAGCAGCGCGAAGTCGATCTGCACGCCATGGCGCCGGCTGATCGACTCCTGAGCCTTTGCAAGAATCGTCAGGTTGGACAGCCCGAGGAAGTCCATCTTCAGGAGCCCCAGCTTGGCGATATTCCACATATGGTACTGCGTCATAAGGCCCTGCTGGCCCGACTTGCCGAGTGGCTGCAGCGGCGTGTGGCTCACAAGCGGGGCGCGTGAGATGACCACACCGGCCGCATGAGTACTCGCATGCCGCACCAGTCCCTCGATCCGCCGAGCCGAGTCGACAAGCCGGCGTACATCATCATCATTCTCATATACGTGGCGCACCTCTGCACTTTCAGCCACCGCACGATCGAGGGTTATCGTCAACTCCTGGGGAATCAGGCGGGCCACATTGTCAACTTGACTGTATGGCATGCCGAGTGCGCGGCCTGCGTCCCGCAGAGCACCACGCGCGCCCATAGTTCCAAACGTGATGATCTGCGCAACATGGTCGGTGCCATAGCGTGCGTTGACATACGAGAGCATGTCCTCACGCCGGTCGTCCTGGAAGTCAAGGTCGATATCCGGCATCTCGCTGCGCTCAATGTTGAGGAAACGTTCGAAGACGAGACCGTACTCGATCGGATTGATGTCCGTTATGGAGAGACAGTAAAGAACCAGGCTCGCCGCCGCGCTGCCCCGTACACCGTAGTAGTTGCCGCTTTGCTTCGCGTAGGAGACGATGTCCCAGACAACCAGGAAATAGTCGGCAAACTGTGTCCTGCCTATCACGTCGAGCTCGTGCGTGAGTCGGTCTTCAAGCTCGGGCGAGGGCTCCGGGAACCTCTTTGCAAACCCGTCCCAGCACAGTGCCGCCAGGTGTTCTTCGGCGGAGCGACCCTCGGGCAACGCCACCTCGGGAAGATGCAACTGGTGGAAATCCAGATCGAGATCACACTGGTCCGCGATCTTTGCGCTGTTCGCCACGGCTTCGGGCAGGTCCCTGAACAGGTCCGCCACTTCCTCGGGGCCTCGCAGGTAGAAGTAGTCACCAGCCATCCTCAGGCGCTTCTCGTCATACACCACCGCGTTGGTCTGTACACAAAGCAGCAGGTCATGCGCCTCGGCGTCACCACGATCCACGTAGTGCACATCGAAGGTTGCTACAACGGGAATCTCGAGCCGCCGGGCAAGTGCTTCCAGTTCCGGATTGGCCCGCTCAAGGTCGGGTATTGGATGTCGCTGCAACTCAATGTAGTAGTCGCCAAACAGGTCGCGATACCACGATGCAG
>PWUO01000214.1 GCA_003562555.1 Dehalococcoidia bacterium | reverse complement strand
GACAACCAGTGCATCCCGACCTACAATGACAGGGGGTAAAGACATGGAAGAGACCACCGAGGCCCGAACGAAGCTCGATGACCTGCAGGAACGGCGTGCGACCATTCTCAGGCACGGTGGCGACGATAAGGTCGACGCCCAGCATGAGAAGAACAAGAAGACGGCCCGTGAGCGCATCGACCTGCTGCTCGATAAGGACTCATTTGTCGAATACGGGGCCTTCGTCAAGACCCGCTCGACATACTACGGGCTTGACAAGATGGACCTGCCCACCGATGGAGTAGTCACGGGCGTGGGCACCATCAACGGTCGGAGAGTGGCGGTGTACGCACAGGACTTCACCATCCTGGGGGGCTCCCTCGGGGAAGCCCATGCGCTCAAGATCGTCAAGATGCAGGACTTCGCGTTGCAGGCACGCATACCCTGTATCGCGATGCTCGACTCTGGGGGCGCCCGGATACAGGAGGGAATCGACTCCCTTGACGGCTACGGACGCATCTTCTTCCGCAATTCGCGCTCTTCAGGTACGATTCCCCAGATATCGCTCATCCTGGGCCCCACCGCTGGAGGGGCAGTCTACTCTCCCGCGATTACCGACTTCATCATCATGACCCGCAAGACCAGCACCATGTACATCACCGGACCGGCGGTGGTCAAAGACGTCCTTTCCGAAGAGGTCACTCACGAGCAACTCGGTGGTGGCCTGGTGCACAACCAACGCAGCGGCGTGGCACATTTCCTGGCCGCGGACGATGAAGAGGCCATCGCCACGGCACGAGATCTGCTTTCCTACATGCCACAGAACTTCACCGAGGCCCCTCCGTTTGAGACGACAAGTGATCCCGCAGACCGGGAAGATCCGGACCTGCGGAACCTCATCCCCTCCGATGCAAACAAGCCGTACGATGTGAAGGACATAATTGCACGGATCACCGATGGCGGCGAGTTTATGGAAGTGCACCGCCTGTTCGCCCCCAACATCGTGGTTGGCTTTGCGCGTATCGGCGGTCGCAGCGTAGGCATCATCGCCAACCAGGCGAAGTTCATGGCGGGCGTTCTCGATATCAACGCCTCCGACAAGGCATCCCGGTTCATCCGGTTCTGCGACTGCTTCAACATACCGTTGCTGACGCTCGTGGACGTTCCCGGATACATGCCGGGCACGGCACAGGAGCACGGAGGCATAATCCGTCACGGTGCGAAACTACTGTACGTCTACTCAGAGGCCACTGTGCCAAAAGTGACGCTGATCCTCCGAAAGGCGTATGGCGGCGCCTATCTCGGGATGTGCTCGAAATACCTTGGCGCCGACATGGTGCTCGCCTATCCTTCTGCGGAGATCGCGGTGATGGGAGCAAGTGGCGCAGCCGAGGTCATATTCGCCCGTGAGATCAAGAATGCCGAGGATCCACAGGCAGCAAGGGCGAAGCGTATCCAGGAGTACAAGGACCAGTTCTCCAACCCTTACAGGGCCGCAGAACGCGGTTCTGTAGACGATATCATTGACCCCAAGGATACGCGTCGGAAGCTTGCGCAGGCATTCGCCGCGCTTGCGACCAAGCATGAGATCTATCCAGAGAAGAGGCATGGTAATATACCTCTCTAACCGGAGCATTCAACGTTAGAAATGCCCGGCGGCCCCGAAATGGCCGCCGGGCAGCCGTATGGCACTGGAGACATACCTCGATTCAGTCTTTGAGAGGAGATCGGAAGTAACATGGCAACAGAGACAGTGACGTCCCCGCTACCCGGAAAGATAGTGAACATCAAGGTCAGCACTGGACACGCGGTCAAGGAAGGAGACCTGCTGCTTACCATCGAGGCAATGAAGATGGAGAACGAGATCGTGGCGCCCGTATCGGGCACGGTAACGGCCATCTCCGTAGCCCCGGAGGCCACCGTACAGATCGGTGATACGCTTGTGTCGATAGAAGAGGGTTAGTCGCAGCGCTACGCGCCGTTCGCCTTGACAACACGTACCCTGAACGCGGTATAGTATTGTGCTTGCGGGCCATTAGCTCAGTTGGCTAGAGCACGGTCCTGATAAGACCGGGGTCTGTGGTTCGAGTCCACAATGGCCCATTCTCTTCCCGCTCTCTCACCGTGTCAGCCCATCTCCTGTGCCAGGACAGGCCAGTCGAGGGTTCATCCCTCCCAGGCTCCACCGGAGCGATCGTTGTAACTGTCGAACAGTTTGCCTGCCAGTTCATCGATGTCGTGCGACAATCCCGCCTCGTAATATCGGAAATAGCAGTTCTCGGGCGGTGGGGGCTCAGTGAGACGCAGGACAAGCCGCTTGCGCAGATCCGGCACCTTCCCAAGACGCCACAGTTTCTTTCCTCGCGGTGTCAGACTGCAGATCTCATAGATACCCTGTGTGTTAGGTGCTCTCTCGGCGTTGTCCCTGGTGAACCTGAGCCAGGCTTTGTTCGCTCCCATTCTTAGTGAGTCCTCCTCATAACACCACTGTACCCGCACGAGGGTCAGACGACGGATGGACGGCCACCGCACTACGGGCTGTCGCGACACACGTGTACCGCGGGCCACACGACATAGCAGATTGGCCAACTCAGGGGATCGCCACTCCGCAGCATGCAGTACACCGCAACACCATGTTACGCGATTGAAGCCGCGCACTCAACGGCCGGTACTCGCCCGGAAATACAAACGGGTGGCAGCTGGGTTCCAGCTGCCACCCGATAGACACTCGACACCTCTGGTCGGGACTAGCGCTTGGTGTACTGAGGAGCCTTGCGCGCACGCCGAAGTCCGTACTTCTTCCGCTCCTTCACGCGCGGGTCCCTGGTGAGCAGTCCATCCTTACGCAAAGTCGGTTTGAGCGCCTCGCTCTCGCGCACGAGCGCCCTCGCAATACCGTGACGGATAGCGCCAGCCTGACCACTGGCACCACCACCGGTCACCTTGACCTCAACACGGAACTTGCCAGCCATCTCGGTCGTGGCAAGAGGCGCCTCAATCATCCGCTGATGCTGAAGCCGGGGAAACACATCGGTATACGGCTTTCCATTGACAGTGATACCGCCTTCCCCTGCATACAGCCGCACCTGCGCAACCGCGCACTTGCGTCTGCCAGTACCCCACACGTATGCTGCGTCACTCATAGTTCATTCTCCACTTTCTGAACACCCTGTCCCCTGTGGGGATGGTCGGCTCCGGCGTACACCCTGAGCTTCCGATACATGCTGCGTCCAAGACTGGTCTTCGGGAGCATCCCCTTGACGGCATGCTCAATCACACGCCTCGGATCACGCTCCATCATCTCATCAAACGTCCTGGACTTGAGTCCGCCGGGATAGCCGGAATGCCTGTAGTACATCTTCTGGCTTCGCTTGTTTCCGGTCACAACCACCCTGGCGGCGTTGATGACCACCACATAATCGCCAGTGTCGAGATGTGTCGCGTACATCGCCTTATGCTTGCCACGCAGGAGAACTGCAGCCCTTCCGGCGACAGTACCAAGCGTGCAGCCTGCGGCATCTATCACGTGCCACTCTCGTTGGACTTCTTTCAATTTCGGACTGTACGTTCGCATCAGTTCAACTCCCAAAGGCATCTCGGCCTCACGCCGCAAAAGGCAGCGCCGGCTGATACCGCACCTGCATAAGACACAGACCGCGAGAGGGTGCTGCAGGTCCAGCACTTCCCTTTCGCGGATGCGTGATCAAATCAGCGAACTCCTCAAAGGAGCACTTTCCTAGTCCCACCCTGATCAACTGGCCAACCGTGTTTCTAACCTGATGGCGCAGGAATGCGTTCGCGCTCATTAGGATCTCGATGGAATCGTCCGCCTTCTCCAGTACGCGAACCTCATACATATGGCGCACTGTCGGCTCTGCATCCTCGAGCGACGTGGCGAAGGACGCAAAATCGTGCACACCCTGCAGCATCCGTGCCGAAAGCCGCATCTTCGAGACATCCAGCGTATCCCTCACAAGGAGGCTGAAACGCTCCCTCAGCGGCGATCTGGACGCACCACAGCCGATCATATAGCGATACTGCCTTGACACAGCTCTTCGCCGCACATCAAAATCCCCGTCGATCTCACATGCGCCCTTGACTGCGACGTCACCAGCTAGATAATGGTTCATACCTCTCACTACAATCCCAGGAGACAACTCATCCCTGACCCAGAAGCTGATTACTTGTCCCGCTGCGTGAACCCCGGCGTCGGTACGACTGGCCGCATACACTCGAGACGGAGAGCCGGACAGTTCGGCTATCGCGGACTCTAATTCCCCCTGGACGGTACGCCCGTCCTTCTGCAACTGGTACCCATTGAATGCGGTACCGTCATACTCAATCAGCGCTGCGATCTTGTACAGACCCACCTATTCGACCAGTTCAAGTTGAGCCATCGGGGCCGCATCACCACGCCGAGGACCGATGCGCACGAGCCGAACATACCCGCCGTCCCGCTTCGCATACCGGCGCGCCAGATCATCGAACACTTTCTTCGCCAGCCTCTCCTGTGGTAGGAACGCGATGGCCCGGCGTCGCGACGCCAGATCTCCGGCCTTACCGAGCGTGATGATGCGCTCTGCAAGACTCTTGACTTCCTTCGCCTTGGCAACCGTCGTCACCATCTTCTCGTGATCGATCAGTTCGCCAACCTGATTACGATACAAGGCCATCCGATGTTCGGTAGGCCGATCCAGCTTTCTTCCAGAAACTCGGTGTCTCACTTCGCCTTCCCCTTTGTCTTCTCAGGTATGGGGTAGCCCAGGCTGCTCAGCAGTTCGACTACCTCCACCTGGGACTTGTCGCCGAAACCCGGCAGCGGTGGGAGGCCTTCCCTGGTCTTCTCAATAAGCTGTCCCAGCGTCATGATGCCGCCGCGACGCAGGCTGTTGTGAGCCCTCGTCGAAAGCCCGATCTCTGCCAGCGGAGTCTCATACTGGTCCGGGGGAATGGAGAGACCAGACGCGACACGTGCCTGCTCGGGAGACGACGACTCGATGCCCCTGAACGCCGCGAACTGCTTCATCAGGATGCTGGCACTCTGGGTAAGCGCTTCCCATGGCGTCACCGTACCATCGGTCCAGACCTCGAGGATCAATCGCTCCGGACTTCTCTCCTCACCAGGATTGATGGGTTCCACCGCGAAGTTCGCCTTGCGGACAGGGGAGAAGACTGCATCGACCGGCAATGCGCCCACGGGCAACCCGTCAGCGGAGACCGCCGGCACATAGCCTCTACCGAGCTCCACATTGAATTCGACGTGCAATTTTGCATCCGCAGAATCCAGACTCGCCAGACTAAGGTCGGGATTCACTATCTCAAAATCAGCCGTCTCGCGGATATCGGCCGCACTGACAGGCCCCTCTCCCTCGACATCGAGGAACAGCTTCCCTTCCTGATGGGTTATGGGCTTCAATCTCATTTCCTTCACATTCAGAAGGAACTCCATTACGTCCTCACGAATGTAAGGGATGGTAGAGAACTCATGCTGTACACCCTCGATCTTGATCCAGGTGACCGCAGCCCCAGGCAGTGAACTCAACAGCACTCGCCGCATGGCGTTGCCGAGAGTCACACCGAAGCCAATATGGAGAGGCTCGGCCGCGAACCGTCCATACGATCCGGTAGCCTGCACACACGTTACGACAGGAACGGATATCTCACTCACTGCACATCCTCCCTCTCGTTACCTGGAGTAATACTCGACGACCGCCTTGCCGCTCAGTCGGCTGTCGACATCCTCTGTTGTCGGCAGTCCCATAACCGTACCCTTCATCTGCTGCTCGTCTAGCTGCAACCAGGCAGGCACATTGCGAGCCTCGACCCGCTCGGCCACAACCTTATAGAGGGCGGTTTTGGAGCTTTGAGGGCGCCAGCTTATCACGTCTCCAGCTTTCACCAGATACGAGGGAATGTTTACACGCCGGTCATTCACCCTGATGTGACCATGGCGCACTATCTGTCTGGCCTGGGCGCGCGAGTCACCGAACCCGAGTCGATACGCCACGTTATCCAGACGTCTCTCCAGAAGGATCATCAGGGTATCGCTTGTCATGCCGGGCAGCCGCTTGGCCTCACCGAAGAATCGGCGGAACTGCGCCTCCAGCACGCCGTAGGTGAATCGCACCTTCTGCTTCTCACGAAGCTGCATGCCCCGATCGGATATGCGGCGGCGCATCTTCGGCCTGCCTCCAGGCGGGACATTGCCGCGGCGCTCAAACACGCACCGCGGGCTGGTACACTTGTCGCCCTTGAGCATCAGTTTGTCGCCGATATAGCGACACAGTTCACATCGTGGGCCAGTATAACGCGCCATAGACTACACTCTCCTCCTGCCGCGAGGGCGGCAGCCATCGTGAGGAATGGGCGTCACATCTCTGATGCTCGTTACCATGAGCCCCGCACCCTGCAGCGACCTGATGGCAGCTTCACGGCCACTTCCCGGCCCCTTCACGTAGACCTCTACCCGTCGCATTCCATCGTTCTGGGCCTGGCGTGCCGCATCCTGCGCTGCCAGCTGCGCCGCGTACGGTGTGCCCTTTCTCGACCCCTTGAAGCCAGCCTTGCCGGAACTGCCCCACGCGATTACCGCGCCGGCGGGGTCGGTAATGGTGACGATCGTATTATTGAACGTCGACTGTATGAAGGCCTTGCCTTCTGCCACATTCCGACGTACACGTCTCCTGGTTCGTCCTTTTGTTGCCTTCTTCGCCATATTTCCTCACGCAACCGAATTACTATTGTTCCTACTTCTTGGCACCGCGCCTCTGTCCCCTACCCGCAACTGTCTTCCTCGTACCACGGCGCGTTCGCGCATTGGTGCGGGTCCTTTGTCCACGAACAGGAAGACTGCGCTTGTGCCTCAGGCCACGCACACAACCAATATCGATCAGCCGTTTCACATTGAACTGCACCTCGCGGCGCAGATCGCCTTCAACCTTGTAGTCCGCATCGAGGACGTTTCGTATGCGGGTAACCTGCTCTTCGGTGAGGTCCTTGACCTTCAGATCCTCATCGACATCGGCCGTCCTCAGCAGCTTCCTGCTCGCAGTCGCACCAATTCCATAGATATACTGTAGACCTATGACGATGTGCTTGTCCTTCGGCAGATCAACACCAGCAATACGGGCCATAGTTAAAGCTCCTCAGAAAGGCTCGGTCGACGGAAAGAACTAGCCCTGCCTCTGTTTGTGCTTTGGGTTCTCGCAGAGCACCAACACCACGCCTCGGCGGCGGACTATCTTGCACTTGTTGCAGCGTCGCTTAACAGACGAACTAACTCTCATATCGGTTCACCATGCACAAACCTTACTATATTACGTGATTGGCGCGTACGTGTCAAAGCACATCACTACTTCAACCGGTACGTCACGCGCCCTCGGGTGAGATCGTATGGTGACAGCTCCACAAGCACACGGTCACCAGGCAGTATCTTGATGTAATGCTTTCGCATCTTCCCCGAGATATGCGCAAGTACGACATGCCCGTTGGGCAACTCTACCCTGAACATGGTGTTCGGCAGGCAGACCGTCACCTTTCCCTCTACTTCGATCTTCTCTTTCTTAACCATACGTTACGACCTATGCGAACACCAACGGTTCGCCGTCGGTAACCGCAACACTGTGTTCAAAATGTGCGGACAGACTGCCATCGGCCGTGTGGACGGTCCACGCATTATTCGCAATCTTCGTCCTCCAGTCGCCGGCGGTCACCATGGGCTCTATCGCCAGCGTCATCCCTCTCCGCAACCGCGGTCCGCGCCCTTCACCCTCGAAATTCGGGACCTGCGGCTCCTCGTGCAGCGCACGCCCCACACCATGCCCGGTGTACTCACGGACCACCGCGAATCCTGCAGATTCAACATATTTCTGTATGGCCTGAGAGACGTCCCCCACATAGTTGCCTGCGCGCACGTACTTCAATCCCTCTTCGAGCGCACCGCGCGTGACCTCAATCAGACTAGCAGATCGGTCGTCTACTTGGCCAACACCCACCGTCACCGCCGCATCTGTGTGGAATCCCTTGTAGTAGACACCCAGATCGATGGAAACTACATCACCCTCCATTACCACCCGCGATCCCGGTATACCGTGTACCACTTCATCGTTAATCGATACGCACACGCTCGCCGGATACCCGTGGTAACCCTTGAACGAGGCAATGACGCCTCTCCGCCTCACCTCCTCCTCAACCAGTTCGTCGATCAACCTCGTGCTGATTCCTGCCCGCACTTCGTTCTTCACGATGGCCAGCAGTTCACGAAGGATACCGCCGCCCTCACGCATCACCTCGATCTCTTCAGGTGATTTCACTACAATCAAGCGCTCTCCGTACGGAGCAGGCGGGTTATGGCCGCAGACACCTCATTGATGTCCTGGTTTCCGTCCACCCGCAACAGCTTGCCCTGGGTTTCGTAGTACTCAACGATCGGCAGCGTCTGTGAGAAGAACACCTTGAGCCGCTCGCGAACCGTCTCTTCGGTATCATCCGCGCGCTGGTACAACTCACCACCACACACATCACAGCGTCCAGTCACCTTCGGGGGCGAACTCTCGGCATGGTATGGGGTTTGACATTCGCGGCATATCCAACGCCCGCTGAGCCGCTTGATAAGGGCCTCCTCTGGCACCTCGATGTACACGGCCTTATCGATCTGCCTGCTCTCACTGGCAAGCTTCTCATCCAGCGCCTTTGCCTGACTCAGTGTGCGTGGAAACCCATCAAAGAGCACGCCTGAGTCGCAATCGGGCTTTCGTATCCGCTCAAGGACCATTTCGATGGTTACCTCGTCGGGCACCAAATCGCCTTTCTCCATATAGGACTTGGCCAGAAGACCAAGCTCGGTATTCTCGGACAGTGCCTTTCTGAACAGGTCCCCGGAGGCCACATGAACGACCCCAAGCTCCTTGGTCAGAACGGCTGCCTGAGTGCCTTTACCTGCACCTGGTGCTCCCAGCAACACGACATTCATCATTGTCCCCCTACTTCAGGAATCCATCGTAGCGCCGCATGGTCAACTGCGACTCCAACTGTTTCATGGTATCGAGGGCTACACCGACCGCGATCAGAATTGCGGTACTCTGAATCTCAAGCAGTGTGACCCCTGTGACAAGGCGCGCGATGAACGGTGTGATCGCGATCATCGCAAGGAAAGTCGCACCACCGAATGTGAGCCTGCGGCTGACACCGGTCAGATAGTCGGACGTGGACTTGCCAGGCCGCACACCAGGGATGAAGCCCCCCTGCTGTTGCAGTG
>PWUO01000280.1 GCA_003562555.1 Dehalococcoidia bacterium | reverse complement strand
TGGTGGAGGGCGAATACAGGATCAGTGGCGATGGGATCGCCATCAATTACCACACGGGTCCAGGACTGCATTGTGACGGTTCCGCTATCGTGGAACAGGAGCGGATGTTCCTTTCTATTCTGGCCGACGCCCAGTCCTTCACGGTTGCCAGCGACACGCTCACCGTGGTGAGCGGAGAGCGAATCCTGAAGTTCACGAGGGCTTAGCCCCCGTTTCGCGCCTACCTCCTCTCCCATGGCATAATATGGGTTGCCCCGCGGGACGATAACTCGGGCGGAGTCCCGCAGCCACATTCACGACAAGGAGCACCACACATGGAAGAGAGCACCCCAAGAATTCTGGTGGCGGAGGCGATCGCAGAGGACGCGATCGAGATACTCAGGACAGCGGGCCAGGTTGATATCAAGAAGGGCCTGCCGCCGGAGGAACTGAAGCAGATTCTCGGCGAGTATGATGCCCTGGTCGTCCGATCACAAACGAAAGTGACCGCGGACCTGTTGTCCAATCCGGGAAAGCTGCGCATCATTGGTCGTCCCGGAGTTGGAGTGGATAACATCGATGTCGAGGCCGCATCCAGGCACGGGATCGTCGTCGTCAATTCACCTCTCGGAAACACCATCTCCACTGCGGAGCATTCCATCGCGCTGATGATGTCACTGGTACGGCAGATACCGAAGGCTCACGGCGAACTCAAGGGCGGCAAGTGGAACCGCTCCCTGAAGGGCACCGAGTTGAGAGGCAAGACGCTGGGAGTGGTCGGCCTCGGCAAGATCGGAACGCAGGTAGCCGAGATGGGACGCGGCTTGAAGATGAATGTCATTGCGTACGATCCATTCGTGGCCCAGGACTGGGCCGACCGAATCGGCGTGGTGATGGTGGAACTGGACGAACTCCTCAAGCAGTCCGACTTCATTACACTGCATCTGCCTCTTACTCCGAACACGGACAAGCTCATCGACGCCTCGAAACTGGCGCTCATGAAGCCAACCGCGATGCTCATTAACTGCGCCAGGGGGAAACTCGTGGACGAGCAGGCGCTCTACGATGCCCTTGAATCGGGCAGGATCGCCGGAGCCGCGCTTGACGTCTACAGTGTCGAGCCCGCCACTGACAATGTCCTCGTGAAGAGCGACAAGGTGGTGGTCACGCCTCACCTGGCGGCCTCAACCGTCGAAGCGGAACGTAACGCCGGCACCGACGTTGCCAGGCAGGTTGCCGACGTGCTGCGTGGTCTGCCTCCCACTACGCCGGTCAACGCACCCATCATCCCGGCAGAGCATATGGCGCTACTGAACCCGTTCATGGATGTTGCCGTGAAGCTCGGCAAGATAGCCGCAGGTATCATGGAAGGACAGGTAAAGGAGCTGATCGTGCGTGCGGAGGGCGAGATCGCATCGGTCGCAATCGACCCGATCAAGGTCGAGGTGATCCGCGCGCTGCTCGGGACGACGATCGAGGAGCGCGTCACCATCACTAACGCTGACGCGGTTGCGAAGGAGCGCGGACTTCGTTTACGTGAAGAACGGGACACCGACGCGGGCAACTACACCAGCTCGCTCACCATCGAAGTGGTGACGCAGAAGGGTAGGACCTCGGTGTCGGGCACGTCGTTCCAGGGCCGCGCTTACCTCACGAAGGTGAACGACTATACGTTGCAGATCGAGCCTCAGGATATCGCCATGCTCTTCACCGAGCACGTGGACAAGCCCGGCATGATCGGCGCCGTCGGCTCCGTGATGGGACAGAACGGAATCAACATCTCTCAGATGCAGGTGAGTCTCGGCGCGCACGCGGGCGGTACCGCCATGATGGCCCTCTGCCTCAGCCAGCAGTTGCCGGACGACGTCTTCCAGCAGGTCCTCGCCATCGAGGGCATGCTCAAAGCCAAGGTGGTCAACCTGAGTTAGAGGACCATGGATAACCCGTGGCTCTACGATGAGCGCAGCCAGGTCGGTACAGACTACGCCGATGCGTCACGTGTGAGTCAGTATGATGCAGGCATGCAGCGCCTGCGCGACGTCTCCAGGGAAGTGGAGATCGCAGCGCAGGCGCTGTCGCTTTCTCCGTCCGCAACGGTGTGGGAGATTGGATGTGGAACGGGTGAGCTCGCAATCGGCATCGCGGGCAAGTGTCGGCACGTCTACGCAACCGACGTCAGCCCCGCAATGATTCTCGTGGCACGGCATAAGGCGTCCGAGCGGGGCATCGCAAACGTGACGTATGAAGAAGGCGGGTTCCTCACTGGATACACACCCCCCGAGCCGGTCCAGGGAGCGGTCAGCCAGCTTACGCTTCATCACCTGCCCGACCTCTGGAAGCTCACGGCCTTGCGACGCGTCGCGCGTCACCTCTCCCCGAACGGACGTTTCTATCTTCGCGACGTGATCTATCCATCGGGCGTACCGGACTACGACGCGTACTTCGCAGGACTGATCGCGGCGGTGCGAAGTGCCGCAGGGGACGAACTCGCCGAGGCAACCGTAGCTCACATACGCGAGGAGTACTCTACGTTTGCCTGGGTTATCGAGGAGATGCTGAAACAGTCAGGCTTCACAGTTGTGGACAAGCTGACCGAACGATTCACAACCGCGTACACGTGTGTGCGTGCCGGACGATAACGATCAGGACTTACGGCAAATTCGACAGATGCACCACTTGGCGTGTACATTTCGACGTTGACCTGCAGTTTCAGACACATGCACCGGGGGAATTACACATGTCACTGACACAGGAGATCAAAGACTTCGCACTGGACCTCGGCTACCACGACGTAGGAGTCACCACCGCAGACGAGTTCCCCTGGTACGCTGACGAGTTGCGATCGCGCTATTCCAGCTACGACTACCTGATCGAGAGCCCGCTCAAGCCCCTTGAAGGCACAAACCCTCGCGGCGTCATGCCCGAGGCGAAATCCATCATTTGCACGGTCTACGACTACAGCAGAGAAGGGTTCCCTGCTGAGCTCGTCAGCAGCATTGGCAGACTATACCAGTCACGCTCCTACAATCAATCCAGTAGCCGGATAAACCGCGCACGCCGCCAGTTGTTCATCGACTACCTCCAGAAGCGCGGCATGAAGACGTTACATGGTCCCGAGTTCAACGTCCCGGAGCGGCTGGCTGCCGCCCGTGCAGGAGTCACCACTTACGGCCGTAACAACTTCGCCTACGCGAAAGGTCCGGGCTCCCTCATCGTCCTGATGGCCTTCACCGTTGACGCCGAACTGGAGTATGGTTCGCCCACTATCGACGCTCCCTGCCCCCAGGACTGCAGGCTATGCGCTGACGCGTGTCCAACCGGCGCGCTCGAACCGTTCAGGCTCGAACCGAGGAAATGCATCGCCTACAACACCTTCATGGCGCAGGACAACTTCCGACCGCACACGTCCAGCCACATACCTCTCGAGATAAGGGAGAAGATGGGTTCCTGGATACACGGGTGCGACCTGTGCCAGGAGGCATGCCCGCGCAACCGGCCTCGTCTCAAGGCGATGGAAAGCTGGCCAGCCAGCAGCTTCCTCGAGCATATCGCGGAACAGTTCGACCTGCGTAAGGTGCTGCTGCTTACCGACGAGTATTTCGAGACGGTGCTGCGACCGGTGATGTACAACTACATACGTCACAAGCGCTACTTCCAGCGCAACGCCGCCATCGCCCTGGGTAACAGCGGCGACCGCTCACATGTCCCTTATCTCGCACAGGCGCTCGAGGACTGCGATCCGCTGGTCAGGGGCTATGCAGCCTGGGCACTTGGCCAACTGGGAGGACAGGACGTCGGCGCAACGCTCGAAAAGGCTCGTGCCAAGGAGACAGACGAGAAGACCTTGCAGGAGATCGAATCCGCAATTGCCGTGTAGCTGCGCAGAACCAGAGCGGGAATTATCTCACGTGACAAGCATACTCGGGGCAACGGCATCGCAGTCCTACGCAGGTACTATCGGCGCGTAGATCTCGGTGAGTATTTCCTCAGGCGGCACCTCGCGCGGATCATTAAGATAGACCTCTCGCGTCGGGTCACTGATCATGTAGCCATGATCTACAACCCATGCGTAGAGCGCGTTGTAAGCAGATTCGCAGGCCTCGTACGGCCCCTTGTGAACGATCTTCGCCATCTCACCACCGGGCAACTCATAGCACTTCACTGTATCGCTACTCTCGACAGGTTGCGCGATGGGGAAGGCGACGTCGATGACGGCCGTCCCTTCACGATCGGCCTTGACCGCAGCGTCTTTGCCAATCTCGTGCATCATGGCCACGGGCATTCCTATGAGTTCCGCGCCATGAGACATGGCGTAGTGAACGATTTCTCCCAGGGCGACGGGGATCTCGCTATAGCGGCCCCTCCTCTGTATGCCAAGGACAAGCTGTGCTGGAACTTCGACAATGGTTACCTCAGACATCGCATCCCTCCTGCCGGCCGCTGCGCCAATTGGTTAGACGCGCCGCCCGCATCCCAATGGTGGTGGGTTTCGACGATGGCTGTCAAGGTCTCTGTGGTGTCAGAAACCGGACACTACTTCCTCAAACGGACGAGATCCGAGTCACGGGTTCCCTCGACCACAAGCACCACAGGCAGCCTTCCAGCAACAGTGGTACTGTTACCACCCAACACTGCAGCCAGGTGAGTCCATCCGCGCATTCTGTCACCCGAGCACCCGCTCTCCTGCACCAGATCCAGTTAGTACAAATCCACCTCGTCTCGCCGGTCTCACGCTAACCCTGCGGTAATCCGTGTTCAGTAACCCGAGATCGTCGTATCAATCGACGGAATCGTGGCGTACCAGGTTTAGCCTGACGTTAAGAGCAGGCGAACAGCGCGTTACATGGCGCGCGACTTTGTCGTCTTCCTGATACGTGCCCCACCAACACCTCCGCAGGCGCAGACTGGAACCGGGACAACACTCTCACGATCAGGATTGCAGCACTGCACGAGCGACAGATCCCTGTACTAGAGCGGCCGAGCCAGCAGCATCAAGGTCACCGGCACCGTCAGGAGTGCGGAGAGGCCGACGTACGCAGCCGTTATCGAATCTCCCATCTGCAGCAGGTTGCCGGCCACGTTGGTCTGCAGGTACAGGATCGTTCCGAGAACAAGGTACACCAGGTCGCCCCTGACCTCATAGCTGCGTCGCAGGAAGAAGACCGCAAGTGCTGCCACCACGAATCCCAACACCACGAATACGGGAGACCAATCCACCACATAGAACACCACCATACCGCTCACCGCGAGGAGCAGCATGCCGCCGCCGAAGAAGAACAATCTGTGCGCCCAGGCGGACCGCCGCAGGCCCGCCAACCCTGAGATAAGCAGCAACACCGCAGTTACCATCTCGGAGACAAGGTGAAAGAGGTGTGCGAGTGGCTCCTCGACAATGCGGGACACCTGTCCCGTCGACAACAGCACAGACCAAAGAACAATCATCAGCGCTCCCGTGAGAATGGAGAAGAGCGCAGCACCTCTGCTGATCGGCACGTTTCACCTCAACGACTTCTGAACTCGCCCCGGGTCGTACGCCATACCATCAGCTTAGCATAGCTAGCTATCGTTCACAGCGGCCCCTTCGAGCTGCAACAGCTGCCGTTTGCGCTCCACGCCCCAGCGGTAGCCTGCAAGTCCCTTCCCCTTCGGAACAACTCGATGGCACGGGACCACCAGTGCCACGGGATTGGTGGCACAGGCGCGTGCAACCGCCCGTGTCGCCTGAGGCCGACCCAGTTGCCTGGCCACTTCGCTGTAGCGTTCGGCCGTGCCTGACGGTATCCGGCGCAAATGCTCCCAGACCTGCCGCTGGAACGCGGTGGCCCGCACGTCATAGGGCAACTCAGGCCACGGCAGACGCCCGGCGAGGTACTCCACCAGTTGTCCCGTCCACCCGCCCAGGCATTCACCACCCTCCTCAAGGTCCGCACAGGCGAACTCAAGGCGAAGCTCCTCCATGAGTGCGTCACGAGTATCACCAAGCTTCACCGAACTGACCCCCTTTTCAGTGGCTGCTACGAGCAGATACCCAAGCGGAGTCATCTCGACCGTGTAGGCAATTCGCTGCCCGCGGCCTGCATCACGGTATGCCTTCGGCGTCATGCCAAGGTGGGCATCGGCGCCCTCATACACGCGACTGGTGGAGCCGAACCCCGCATCGTAGGTCGCCTCTAACACATCCGCGCCATTGCGCAGTGCGTTGCGAAACCGCTCACGACGGTGCGCGTCGGCATACTGGCGTGGTGACACACCGAGTGCTCTTCGAAACATACGTGCCACGGCTGAAGGGCTCAATCCGACACGCGCCGCGAGTTCCTTGATCGTGGGTACCTCTTCGGATTCTTCAATCACGCGACACAGGCTGATCACTGTCTTCACTGAACCATCCAGCCTGTTCGCCTCCTCCGGACGGCATCGGCGACAGGCACGATAACCGTCCTGCAGCAACGTAGTAGGCGAGAATGCGAAGACGGTATTCTCCCGCTTTGGCAAAGGACTGGGACAACCCGGACGACAGAACACACCGGTGGTCTTCACTCCGAAGAAGAAGGTCCCGTCATAGCTCCTGTCACGTGTTGTCACCGCTTTCCAGAGTGCCTCTTCATGCAACGATTTCATCTCAATCCTCCTCCGGTGCCGGTGTAGCCGATACGGGTTCCTCCAGCCTCCTGGACCGAATCCACCGGATCAGCCTGCCGTCGATGATACTCAGGCCGATCACGATGAACGCCATGCCTGCCGCCGACGTCACGTACAGCGGTTCGCCCAGGAACGCCGCTCCGAGGAGATGCGCGCTGACGGGCATGAGGAGCGTGACGAGCAGCAGGTTCGTGGCACCAGCCGATTGCAGAACGCGGAAATACAGCAGGTACGCCAACACCGTGCTGAGCAGCACCAGGCCGGCAATGGCCCCAGCCGTCGAGAGATCGGGCTGCAGGTGCCAGGGTCGGTCGATGACCATGGCGACCGGCAACAGCAGCAGAGAAGAGCAGGTGAGCATGCCGGTTGCCGTGACCATTGGCGAGAGAGCCTTGAACCGCTTGCCGAAGATACCGGCCAGCGCCAGCGACATCGATGCGACAAGTCCGGCTATCTGGCCAAGGCCACGCATTGAGACACCATCGACCAGTTCAGGCCTCAGGAGCAGGTAGGCGCCGAACAGGCCGATGAGTACACCGCACGCCCTGCGTACAGTCAGCTTCTCATCCTTCGTCAGGAAGTGCGCGAACACTACGGCAAAACAAGATGTAGTGGCATTGATGATGGAGGCGATTCCGCCTTCGACCTGCGTCTGCTCCCAGGTAATCAGGCTGAACGGAATAGCGTTGTTGATAAGTCCCATTACAAGAAATGCCCGCCACGTATGCCAGTCGCGCGGCATGCGGCGTCCTGTGACAAGCAGCAGCAGCCAGAACATGCCGGCTGCGAGAGACACGCGCAGAAACACGATGGTGAATTCGGGGATGGTCCTGAGCGACAGCGAGACGAACAGAAACGTTCCTCCCCAGAGCACCGAGAGTGCCCCCAGTCTCAACCAGTCGGTCGACTTCATCCTGATTGTTCTCCACACCCTTCAAAGACAACTGCGCTCAAGAGAATCCTAGCAGGGTAATCGAAGAGGTTCTATCCGATTCCGGTCAGTACTACCGACCGTGCCACTTTGCGTGACCGCAAGCGGGTGATAGTATCTGCGGGGAGACTCCTATGGAATACATCCTGCAGGTAGTATTGATTACCGTTCTGTTGCTCACTGCGGGCGTACTGGTGCTGTTGAAGACGGGACGGGACTACCACCGAATCGGCAGGCTGACCGCTTCGTCGAGTATCCTCCAGTTGATGCTGTTCGTACTGCACGCCATAGTATCACTCGTGCTGCTCGAATCACGGATTAGCACGATCGATACACGGAGCCCGCTGTTTGGACTCGCGCTGCTGCTCATCGTGGGAGGATTGATCATGCTTGTTGCGACCCTCGGTCGCCTCGGTATACGCAGAACGATCGGACACGACACGTCGGGGCTCACGTGCTCCGGCATGTACCGCCGTAGCCGCAACCCGCAGGTCCTCTCCTACGGCATCGTGGTGCTGGGTTACTCGCTGCTCTGGCCATCCTGGACCGGCGTACTGTGGGTGGTACTGTATGCCGCCCTCGCACAAATGATGGTTCGCACTGAAGAGAAGCACCTGCGGCGGATGTACGGAGACGACTACGTGACGTACTGTCAGCTCACTCCCAGGTATATGGACCTTCCGGGCATGAAGTAATCGTGTCCTGCAAGTTCATTCCACCGTCGCGTGCTCACCGATAAACGCATCCAGCAGGTACTCTGCTTCGCCGAACGCGTCCGCCGCGGACAGCAGTTGCCGGGCTGCTTCCTCTGTCAACTCAGCCTTGCCCTGCACGAGCTGAGACCTGATGAGCCGTGCGAACTCGCCGCTGTGATCCAGGGCACGCACTGAGGCATCCTGGAAAGACTGAAGGCGTGTTGACGGCTGCAGCGTCACAATCGCTTCATGGGCCCTCTCAATGCGGTTGAGCAAGATAGTGGCGTTGGATCGCCAGGCCTCATCCTCAAAATCAGGCTGGCTGAACAGCATCCCCAAGGTACTGATATCATGGCTGGTCGTCTGCATGATCCCGACCACGTACTCAAGATAGGCTCGCTCCTCACCGGTGATCGCGGTGGTGTCCCCAACAGCCGAACCGTTCTCTCGCGGTTCTCCGAAGACCACGGTGCCGTCAATATGTCCGAGCACGGCGACCATTCCAAGCAGCACGGATACGACGACAACCAGTCCAAGAACTATCCTCATGGTGCAACCTCCGGTGGGCACAGAATGCGGCTGAACGACACCTTGGCGCACTGTAGCGCCCTGCACTGTCCCCCGTCAAATGGGTGGCAGCCACCACAGGCCACGACCTGTATCGATGAGGAGTTAACCATGGACCATCACAAGAAGACGGCTCCCGTTAACGGGAGCCGTCTTCTGATCCGGACCTGATGAGGACTGCGCCTTAGACTGGCCGTGCACTCGCACCCTGCGGGACAGTCAGCCCGGCTACTCTACTTGCCAGCCATCATCGCCGCAATGTCCTCGTCCACGTTGCCACTCAGCTTGAGGTCGAACTTCTCAATCAGCACCTTGGCAACAGATGGTGAGAGGAATCCGGGCAGTGTCGGACCGATGCGCATGCCCTTCACGCCAAGGGACAGTAGTGCCAGCAGGACCGCGACCGCCTTCTGCTCATACCACGCGACGTCAAACGA
>PWUO01000148.1 GCA_003562555.1 Dehalococcoidia bacterium | reverse complement strand
AGGGACACGCCCGCCTGGGGCATCAGGGCAAGCCCCACGTTCTCACCGACACCAGGCGGCGCCCTGCCTATCCACGCGCCAAGACGTGCCCCGAAGTACTTGCCGAGACAACGTACAACTACCACGACCACAGCGAGAGGACCAGCGACAGAGATCGCAGCCGCGTCAAAGTGGAAACCGGAAACGACGAAGAACATCGTGAACAGCACCGCCTGCACATCGTCCACGGCGAGAACCAGGTCGCCGGCGCGGCGCCTGTTGCCGATGACGAACCCAAGGCTCATGCATGCCATGATTCCAGACATGCTGAAGGCCTCGGCCAGCCCGTAACTCAGCACTACCGCGCCCAGCACCAGCACCAGCGTCACCTCTCGTGAACGCACAAACCTGGCAAGGAGGAGCGTGCCGCCGGCCGCACCGACACCCAGCAGCACGGCGCCGGCAAGGTGCACGAAGGGGTCTATCACTATAAGCAACGGAGAGCCATCGATGGCTATGCCCGCGAGTACTGCAGAAGCAACCATCATCACCGCGAACAGGACTACAGCTATTGCGTCATCCAGGGCCACCACCGCAAGAAGCGTGGTGGTCATCGGCCCTTTCGCCCTTAACTCACGTATGATGGCGAGCACGGCGGCAGGCGCCGTGGCAGCCGATATCGCGCCCATGAGCAACGCAAACGGCAGATATTCCTGCAGCAGTGAGTATCCGGGCATCACGCGTGCAATCACGAGCATCAGCCCTGCCACCACGGCAAGAAAGCCCCCGAAGACCTGCAGCAACGTGATCCACGAAATGCTGCGGCCCAGCGAGCGCAACGTACTGGTGTGAAGACTGACTCCGATAAGGTACGCAATCGCTCCGAGGGCGATATCCACCACCGGACCCAGCGCCAGAACCATCTCGTAACTGATTACGCCGGTGACGGTGGGGCCAAGGAGAAGACCGATTACGACGTATCCCGTGATGCTCGGCAGACCCAGTTTGCGCGCGACCACTCCCCCAGACAGTCCGAGGAGCAACACGAGGCCGAGGGCGACCAGCACACTCATATGTAAGACAGAAACGCTAGAGACGAGCTATTCACCGCGATACACGCATCCTGGAACCGGCATTCCTCTGCGCCTACGGACACGAAAACAGCCTTACTACGCACCATTCATCATGCTACAACTTGTGATGTAGTACGCGGCGATAATGCCCTTCATCGAAAGTTCACCGACGAGGCACCCATCCTTCACGACAGCGAGGTGCCGTATACGCTTAAGCCAGAGTTCCTCGAGCGCGTCCGCGACCGTATCATCAGACCGGCACGTAAAGGCAGGACTGGTCATAAACTCCTCCACAGAGGACATCTCGCCGTGATAGAGAGACCTGGTTCGGAACATGCCGGTGGTGTACATCAGGTCAGGCAACGGATTGAGCAGGTCGAGGAAGTCACGCTCGGTGACGACGCCCAGCACTTTGCGGCTGTCCTTATCCTGCACGACCCACACATGGCTGTGCCGGCGCAACAACCGCGCGACCTTGCAGACACCGGCCGTCTTCTCCACCACCGGTGGATCCGGATTCATCACATCAGCTACATGCACATTTCCGAGTTCGATCTCTCCCATTTCCCCTCTCCTGGCGCACCCACATATGCGGCAGTATCCGCCAGTTGAAGTCTAGCACCGCGCACGACTGATGTCACTCAGTTTCGGTGAAGAACTCACGAACAAGAACCACCACATCTTCGACCCTCGCCGTGGCCCGTGACTCATCAACATGTCAGGAATTCACAAGCGGACACTGCCTGCAACGTCCGTGCCGGCAGTACGCGGTGAACAGGTGCACCAGACCTTGCTCTACGTCCGCTGTGGCATTCGTGCGCCGCGCCCCTAACTGGCGCCACATGTGTCCCGTCACGGCATGAACGTGCGCGGCGGGATACGACGTGTACAACCGAACCACTGATCGCAGCAGCGAAGGATCCCGGCGGCACATCGCAATAGCGGCGACGTACGGGAGCAGTGCGTTGACCACCACTTCCCGCGCCTTCCCGGCTCCGATCACATCGGACTCGCGCGTAGCGATTCCGAAGTCAGAATGGATTCTCCAGTAGTCAGAGCCGTGCCAACGGACCCCATCTTCGAGATCCCGAGCACAAAGACGGGGTTGGTGTGCAAGACGGAGGACCACATCGACAGTGGTCTCCGCCAGTTCATCCATATGCGGCCAGAGGTCGGCGAGTGCCGCCATCCGTCGCACAGGAGAGTTGTTCGGATACAACCCGCGCAGCCGCCACCCGAGGGGATCGAGTGCGCATACTTCAGATTCGACGCTGCGCCAGTGCGCCTCGCACTCTGGCGCGTCGGCAGCCACACGCAATCCGGCGCGACGCCGCTGAGATGGAAGGAGCCCGGCGACACCGAGTACGATGGACCTGCGCTCCTCCTCAGCGCAGCGCAACAGCCTGCCATTCAGCTGAGGTTCGGACAGCCGCAGCCCGAGTGTTTCGCCCATTCCACCATTCGCTGAATAGCCGAGTGCCCGGGAGAAACGATGCGCCATCGTCTGCCGGGGCGCTTCGCTGGCACATCGTCGGGCAATCGTTCGCGCGCGTGTAAGCAGCCGAACCACTCCGGCACGGCCCAGCTTGCGGTACAGGGTGGCCTCATCATCAGAGAGGGACGAGCACGGCAGCGTGGCAAATCCCGGCAGCACGACGGGACCGGAGAGGATAGCGACCGGTATGCGCCTCTTTCGTGTAGACGCCGAACCCGGCTCTGCTGTGTTCCTGCCTACCACGTGCAGTATCACATCATCATACGAAGGATCCGCGTCATGGCCGTGTCGAGACCAGTCACCACTGTCCAGGTGCAGCTCGACATCGCCCCGCACGGCCACGCCAGAATCGACTGACAGCACTGCATCCTTGTAGTCGGGTCCACGTGAATCCGCGCGTATACCCGGATACACGACCAGGACACTCGTGCCATCCGTGGTGACCATCCGGTGTCCTGCACAACGGGACCAGCACTCCTGCATCTCGCGCTCCGACCCGAATATCCGTTTCCGTGTAGTCATGGCAAAAAAGTAGGGGCAACTAGGGCTCGCGGCTGTCGTCCCCGGCGCCATATTCGAACTTGCTGCGTTCAGCAACCATGCCGAGCAGCGTGACGGACGTGCCTCGAGGTTCGTACTGCCCCGTCTCCCATTCGCTAACCGTCTGCTGCCGTACACCGAGTTCGCCCGCCAGTTGCACCTGGGTCAGACCCAGATGGCTCCTGAGCGCACGTATTCGCCTTCTGTCCCAGTTTGCCCGACGCATCTGTCCACTCACAGTCTATACACGGTGCAGTGTAGAAATCAAGCTCATCGCGCCGACTTGCACGTCCCGCATGGTGTGCTATAATCTCTGGCAGTCTTAGCAGTCGACTGCTAAAACATGTAGAGGTAGGAGGTAGTATGTCCAAGCTTGTGCCATTGGGAGACAGGGTTGTCATCAAACCATCTCCGAAAGAAGAGGTCAGCAAAGGGGGGATCGTCCTCCCGGATACCGTGAAGGAAAAACCGCAGGAGGGTGAGGTTATCGCCGTTGGCGCCGGCAAGCTCACCGACGACGGCAACAGGCTGCCGATGGACGTTAAGGTGGGAGACATCGTCATCTACTCCAAGTACGCCGGCAGCGAGTTCAAGGAAATGGACGAAGAACTCGTCATCATGCGCGAGAGCGATATACTCGCAAAGAAATCGTAACTATCATATCAAGGAGAATGTGGAATGGCTAAGCAAGTACTCTTCGGCGAAGAGGCGCGCAAGAAGCTCAAGACCGGTATCGACACGCTTGCCGATACGATTCGTGTCACACTGGGACCACGAGGCCGCCCGGTCGCCCTCGACAAGAAATTCGGCGCACCTAACGTGATCAATGATGGCGTGGCCATCGCGAAGGAAATCGAACTGCCCGACCCATTCGAGAATATGGGCGCTCAGCTCGTCAAGGAAGCCTCAACCAAGACGAACGACCAGTGTGGTGACGGCACCAGCACATCGGTCATCCTGGCACAATCTATCGTGCACGAAGGTTTCAAGAACATCGCCGCCGGAGCCGATTCACAGGCTCTCAAGCGCGGCATCGAGCGGGGCGTCACTGCAGTCGTCGACGAATTGAAGAACCTGTCCATCCCCGTAAAGGGCAAGGATCAGGTAGCACAGGTAGCAGCCCTCTCGGCAGTTGACAAGGAGATCGGCGATCTTATCTCCGATGTCATGGAGAAGGTCGGCAAGGACGGAGTCATCACTGTCGAGGAAGGCAAGGGCCTCGCCTTCGAGACGGAGTTCGTCGAGGGTATGAAGTTCGACCGCGGCTACATCAGCCCGTACTTCGTCACCAACCCAGAGACGATGCGAACCGAATTGGATGACCCGTACATCCTCATTACCGATAAGAAGATCTCGGCGTTGAACGACGTGCTTCCCGCACTCGAGAAGATGGTACAGACGTCCAAGAATATCGTGCTCATCGCTGAGGACGTAGAGGGAGAGCCGCTGGCCACACTCGTCGTCAACAAGCTCCGCGGCACGCTCAGCCCGCTGGCCGTCAAGGCGCCCGGATTCGGTGACCGCCGAAAGGCCATGCTGCAGGACATCGCCGTACTAACCGGCGGTACCGTGATCTCCGAGGAGGTCGGCCGGAAACTTGACTCCGTCACCATCGATGATCTGGGTCGTGCCCGCAGGGTCGTTGCCGACAAGGACAACACCACGATCGTAGAGGGCAAGGGCAACGCTGACGCAATTGAAGCCCGCATCAAGCAGATCCGCTCTGAGATCGACACCAGCACGTCCGACTACGACAAGGAGAAGCTGCAGGAGCGTCTGGCCAAACTGGCCGGCGGCGTCGCGGTTATCAAGGTCGGAGCCGGCACCGAGGTTGAGCTCAAAGAGAAGAAGCACAGGGTAGAGGACGCGCTCAGCGCCACCAGGGCGGCTGTAGAGGAAGGCATTCTTCCCGGCGGCGGGGTCTCGCTGCTTACCGCAATGAAGGCACTGGACAACCTCAAGCTCAGCGGCGACGAGGCCACCGGCATCACCATCCTCAAGCGCGCGCTCGAGGAGCCGATGCGCTGCATCGCCACCAATAGTGGCCGCGAAGCATCGGTCATCGTGAACCGCGTCAAGGAGAGTCCGGCCGGCATCGGCTACGATGCGATGAACGATGAGCTCGACGTTAACATGATCGAGCGCGGAATCGTCGACCCGTTGAAGGTGGCCCGCTCCGCACTTCAGAACGCGGCCAGCATCGCCAACATGATTCTTACCACCGAATGCCTGGTTACCGACATCCCCGAGAAGGAGAAGTCTCCGGCCATGCCTCCCGGTGGCTACCCCGATTACTAGTCGACAGAAACGCTGAACCCACAAGAAGGGGCCGCGCGGCGCGCGGCCCCTTCTGCCGTCACAAGGTCACAGGCAGTCTAGACTGGGGGAAGCTCCGGGGACGCCATTGTCCGCACCGGTCCAACCACGGCGAGGCTGAGGGACTCGGTTCGCAATATCT
This sequence comes from Dehalococcoidia bacterium, assembly GCA_003562555.1. Lineage (GTDB taxonomy): Bacteria > Chloroflexota > Dehalococcoidia > GIF9 > AB-539-J10 > SKVJ01. Next base: position 3,717 of record PWUO01000148.1, on the reverse strand, counting down.
CCTCGGCCACTGCGGACACATCCGCCGCAGTGACGCCATCGACATGGGCCGACGCCTCTTCGAGGGTCAGAATCTCGCCGTCGAGAAGCTGCTGGCCACCACACCAGAGAGCAGTGTTCTGCGTGTCCTCGAGCCGGAGCTCGAGACGCCCCTTTATCAACTCCTTCGCACGCCGCAACTCATCTTCCGTGGGGCCCAGTCTGATTCGCGAGAGCTCCTGCAACAGAGCCTCACTACACTCCTCGAGTCTTCCTGGATCAACTCCTGCATAGACCACCAGCGAGCCAGCCGAGAGGAAGTGTTCCACATAGCTGTGGATATCGTAGGCCAAGCCGCGCTTCTCGCGAATCTCGGTGAACAGACGACTGCTCATGCCGCCTCCGAGAACCACGCTCAGCGCATCGAGCGCATAGCGCCGAGGGTCACACCGGGACACCCCGTGCGTCGCAACACAAATATGGGCCTGCTCACCATCACGCGAGTCAACACCGACTCGCGGCTCATGCTGATCGGGAACGGTGCGGTACTCCCTTGGCAGCGCTCCCGGCAGGATATCCTTACACCGGGCCTCGATTTCCTTGAGAACCTCCTCGTGCGTGACATCGCCAGCCACGCATGCGACGGTGTTCCCCGACAGGTAATGGGTCTGCACGTAGCCTACGATGGCATCACGGTCGACCGACGCGATTGTCTCCTTGCTGCCCGCGATATCGCGACCAAGCGGTTGGGCGGGCCACAGCAGACTGTCGATGAGCATCGAAAGGCGCTGCTGCGGGATGTCCAGGCTCATATTGATCTCCTCGATCACCACCTGGCGTTCCTTCTCAATCTCCTGCCGGTCGAACACCGAATGACTGGTGATATCGAACAACAGATCGATCGCGGTGGTCATGTGCGGCCGTGTCACCTTGGCCCAGTAGACCGTCTCCTCACGGCCAGTACTGGCATTGAGGATCCCTCCAATGCCTTCTATCTCGCTGCTAATATCCTTTGGCGTGGGACGCCAGCTCGTACCCTTGAAGCAAAGGTGCTCGATGAAGTGTGAGATGCCAGCCTCTTCATCGCGTTCGTAGCAAGCGCCAGCACCTGTGATGAGCGCGACACTGACGGAGCGAGAGTTGGGCATCGGGCAGGTCACTACGGTCAAGCCGCTGTCGAGGACGGTACGCTGATACATGAAGGATAATTATGCGGTTTCCGTGACACATTTGTCTAAGCCCGTGCGCACACAGCGCGCATTCACTGGACCAGACGAGGCGGGGACGCCGATGTTCACGCACAGCTACGGCCTGAACGGCACCATATCTGACGCTCAGGTTCCTGATTAGAGAGACCTGACACTAGCACACCGGTGTGCCGGGTAGCCGTTACGACCAGGTACCGCGGGCCGGCCACAATGCCAATCAGGAAGATCCGGAGGATGTCAACCGGGTCTGCGGATTTATCATGTAAGTAGCCACTGAGAAGCCTCAAATGGCCCTTGCGTGCGATCGTGAGTGCATAACACATCGGAACTGTTAGGGTTAACGAGGCCTCCTCATCCTGCAGTATGCGCCGGGAGGAATGCACACGGTCCGTAACAAGGGCCTAATGACCGTGACTGCGGGATGAGCGGGCTTACCGCCTGGACCGAGTTTGCTCGTGTTGACGCATGCGTTAGTGACGTCTAGACTGTCCTGACACCGTCACACAGCGCCAATGCCCTGCAGTGGAGGACACATGAATAGAAAGACAAAGATCGTCTGCACTATCGGCCCGGCGAGCGAGTCCTACCAGACGCTGGAGAAGCTCGCACGGGCTGGCATGGATGTGGCGCGGCTCAACTTCTCGCACGGGACTTACGAGGAACACGCGCAGCGCATCGCCAACGTGCGTCGGGTGGAGGAAACGCTTCACCGCCCCCTCGGAGTATTGCAGGATCTTCCCGGCCCGAAGATACGCACCGGCAAGCTGCAGGCGGAAAAGGTGTGGTTGGAGGATGGCGCCGAGATCACGCTGACAACCGAGACGATTCTCGGAGATCAGCATCGAGTGTCCGTGACCCTCGAGTCTCTCGCTCGCGACGTGCGAGTGGGCGATTCCATCTTCATCAACGATGGCACCATCCGGCTTGAGGTGATGGACACTACGGACACGGAGATCCGCTGCCGCATCGCTGCGGGTGGAGTACTCACACAGATGAAGGGCATCAATGTCCCGGGGGTCAAGTTGAGCACCGAAGCGGTCACCGACACGGACCTGCGCCATCTGGCGTTTGGCCTTGAGCAGGGCATCGACTTCGTAGCGCTCTCCTTCATCACCGGAGCTCCTGACGTCAACAAAGCCAAGGATTTCATCCGGCAACACGGGTCTGACGTTCCCGTGGTGGCGAAGATAGAGCGCAGCGAGGCACTGAAGCACATAGACGAGATCATAGAGGCCGCCGACATTATAATGGTGGCGCGGGGCGATCTCGGTGTAGAGGTGCCGCTGCGACGAGTCCCGATCGAGCAGAAGCGTATCGTCTCCAAGTGCAATGCGGTGGGCAAGCCCGTTATCGTCGCCACGCAAATGCTTGAGTCGATGGTCTACTCACCACGGCCAACGAGGGCGGAAGCGAGCGACGTCGCGAATGCCATCTTCGACGGTGCCGATGCCATAATGCTCTCCGAGGAGACAGCTACAGGAGGATACCCCGTCCAGACAGCCGGTACCATGGCGGGTATCGCAATCGAGACAGCGAAGGAACTTCCGTATCAGGCCATGCTGACCAGGAGGTTCGACACCGTTTCGCACCACCCGGATGACGCCATCAGTTATGCTGCGGTCAGTATCGCGGAGCAGGTCAACGCGGCAGCGATACTCGCATTCACCACATCGGGAACGACGGCCAGGCGAGTCGCCCAGTACCGGCCGAAGTGCCCGGTCCTTGCGATCACCACTCGCGAACGGGTAGTCAGGCGACTGTCACTGGTTTGGGGACTTACGCCACTCCTCACCGATGAGTACCAGTCTATCGAGGAAGTCTACGCAAACGGCTCCGAGATCGCCGTACGTGCCGGCGTCGCACAACCCGGAGACCTGGTCGTCATCACGGCGGGCGTACCGTTCGCAACAGCGGGTAATACCAATATGCTTAAGGTCCACGAGATTGCGTGATAACACGACTCGCGGCAACTCTCCCGGTATTGCGCTGAATGCGAGCGATATGGTGCTATAATCAACACATCCTCCGGAGTTCACAGGGCGCGCATACGTGCTCCTCACCGTGCCGTTGCTGCACCGGACCGTTGCACGCGCAGGACTGCTGAAGTGGACTACACCGCACAATCACGATATCCACATCGAGACAGGCCGCTTCACAGGAGCGATCTGCCACAACCTTCCCATTCGACCCGGCTGTTGCGGCCCGCATCCCTCATATGTACTGAAGCTCATCCTGCTCTGCTGCCGGGAGGTGCATCGCAGAGATGATCAAGGCAGACCTTCACGTTCACAGCCGGTACTCGCAGCGAATGTCCAACTGGCTCGCCCGCCAGTTCGGCATACCGGAATCGTTCACTGAGCCCATGCACGTCTATCGAACGGCAGTCGAACGTGGCGTGACGCACGTCACCATCACAGACCACAATACCATCGACGGGTGCCTCCAGATAGCACATCTTCCGAACATGTTCATCTCATGTGAGTTCACGGCCACCTTTCCCGAGGATCAGTGCAAGGTGCACGTACTGGTGT
>PWUO01000091.1 GCA_003562555.1 Dehalococcoidia bacterium | reverse complement strand
GGCATGCGACCATGAGCCACCGCGAACCTGGCCTCCGGTATGAGAGTCCGAAGCTCATTGATGACCGCACCGATGGTTTCGATGCGGTTGTGAATGAAGAAGACCTGTCCGTTGCGCTCGATTTCGCGGATAATGGCCTGTCTCACCAGTGCGCTGTCGTATGGTCCGACGTGCGTGCGCACCGCGAGTCGTTCCTCGGGTGGCGTCTCCATAGTGCACATGTCGCGGATTCCCGTCAGGGACATGTGCAGAGTTCTTGGTATCGGTGTCGCGCTCAGTGTCAGCGTGTCGAGGCCTGTTCTTAGTGACTTGAGCGATTCCTTCTGCAGTACACCGAAACGCTGCTCCTCGTCCACTACCAGCAGGCCGAGGTCGTTGAATGCGATGTCTTTCTGCAGCAATCGATGCGTGCCGATACAGATGTCCACTGCACCTGAGGCGAGCCCTGCAAGGATGTCAGGCTCCCGCTCGGGCGGCGAGAACCTGCTGAGCACCTCGACACGTACCGGAAACGGCCCGAGCCTCTCGGTGAACGTCGCAAAGTGTTGCTGCGCCAGGACCGTTGTGGGAGCGAGGACCGCAACCTGCTTGCCGCCCATCACGGCCTTGAATGCCGCCCGGAGTGCGATCTCGGTCTTTCCGTAGCCAACGTCGCCACAAATGAGCCGATCCATCGGGCGAGCACTCTCCATGTCGTGCTTGACGGCCTCAATAGCCTCAAATTGATCCGGAGTCTCGACGTAGGGGAACGCCGCTTCCATCTCTCCTTGCCAGACGGTGTCCGGTGGAAACGAGTGACCTTCTGCGAGTTGTCTGCGCGCGTATAACTCGATGAGTTCCCTTGCCAGCGTACGGGTTGATTGCCTGACCCTCTGCTTGGCGGACTCCCATTCGCCGGAGCCCAACCTGCTCAGCGTGGGCGCGTGATCGCCTCCGCCGATGTAGCGCGTGACACGATGTATCTGGTCGGTTGGCACGTAGAGCGTATCGCCGCCGAGATACGTGATCTCCAGGTACTCGTGCTCTATGTCCCCTGTGCACAGTGTCGTGAGCCCGACGAACCGGCCGATGCCGTGGTCTACATGTGCTACAAGATCTCCGGGATTGATCGAAAGCGACACGGTGGTGGGACGGGGACGAGTTCTGGACGTTCTTCTCTCCTGTTTCACGAACCCGAAGAGCTCAAGGTCGGAGATGAGTCTCACCCCGCCTCTCAGTGCCCAGCCCCGGCTGACCGATCCCTGCAGGAGTGAGAGCGACCCCGGCGGAGGAACGTCCTCCACGTCGGTGATTGTCGGTACCTGCAGTCCGTACTCCTCCAGCAGTTCCTGCAGGCGTCCTGCTTGCAGCGAGATGAGTATCACTCGTTCCCTTCGCGCAAGCGCCTCCGAAATGGCATCAGTCAGTTCCGGTATCCGTTGCACGTAGCTGGCTGCAGGTGTGAAGAGCGCCTGTCGTTCTGCGTCATCCTGTTCCTGCCATGGCAGGATAATGAGGCGGCGCATCGAGGCAAGCTGTGATTCGATCTCGGACCATGAAAGGTAGGATCCGATAGCGTGATCGGTCTCGGACGAAGGCCTGACCGCGCTACCGTATTCGGCAAGTTCGGCGTGAAGCCGCAAGGATCGCAGTCTTAGGCTCTGCGGGTCGTGCAATGCGACCACGGAATCGACGGGCAGGTAGTCGAGTATGGAGGCTGACTCTCCCTCTGCTGAGTTTGCGGTGGCGAGCACTTGGTTCGCGACACTGGAGGTGCGCTGTGAATCAGGATCGAAGAACCTGATGCTGTCAATCTGGTCACCGAAGAACTCGATGCGGAACGGTTCTTCATGCGCCGGGGAGAAGACGTCCACGATCCCGCCGCGGTTGCTCATCTCTCCGCTGCGCGTCACGAACTCGACACGCTCGTAACCCATGCGTTCAAGCCGCGCGAGCAGATCGGTGGTCCGTACGCTGTCGCCTCGCTTGAGCTCGACGGTGGTTTGCGCGATATCCTCCGGGGGACGCATCGCACCTATCATGGCCAGTACCGAGGACACCAGGATGAGTCCAGTACCGTTCGCACTCCGAAGAGACAGGTAGCTGGCCAGTTGGGCGCGTGCCATCATGGAGGGACTTGACGGCCCATCGATGTCGGCATACGGGAAGTCCGGTTCGGGCAGTCCCCTCACCTCGACGTCCGGTGGCACCCAGCGTGCCAACTCGTTACGCAGCGCGCTGGCCTGCTCTGGATCGGCTACCACCAGGCAGATCGTGCTGCCCAGATCCTGCTGTAACGATGCCAGTACGTAGGGGATGGCAGGGTCGAGGAGACCGACCTCGTGTGTCGACTGTGCTCCAGCCAGTTGACTTCGTAGCTGCTGATACTCCTCTGTCGTTCTCAGTAGGGGCAGCAATCCGTGAAGATGCATGGGCGAGGGGGAGTATAGCAGGATTATGCCCTGTGGTTGTTACGTGTGGGCGCTGGTATAATTCATCGCGTGGCTCATCGCAGGATGGTCGTAAAGGTCGGCACCACTCTCCTGACGTCAGGACGCGACCACCTTGACCTCGCCATGATGGCGATGCTGGTGGAACAAATCGCAGAGCTCCACTCGCGGGGCCGAGAGGTCATTCTGGTCTCCTCAGGCGCTGTGGCGGCGGGACGCGAGCGACTGCGTAGACGGACCGCCGCTGGAGTGAGCGGCACTCCCCTCAAGCAGGTTCTGGCCTCGATCGGGCAAAGCCACCTCATGAGCACGTATGAAATGCTTTTCTCGAGACATGACATAACGATTGCGCAGGCACTGCTTACGCGAGAGTGCCTCACAGATCGCTCCGGCTATCTCAACGCACGGAACACCTTGCTTGCCCTGTGCGACATGCGTGTGGTGTGTATCGTCAATGAGAACGATGTAGTGGCGGTTGAGGAGCTTGAGGAGCGGCGGTTCGGCGATAACGACAACCTGTCCGCCATGGTGGCGAACCTGGTTGATGCGGATCAGCTCATCATACTTACGGATACGGGTGGACTGTACAGTGCCGACCCCCGGTTGTGTCCCGAAGCTGAACTTATCCCGCTGGTTGAGACGATCAATGCTGCCATACAGGGTCTGGCCGGGGGCACCTTGAGTGGTCAGGGAGTGGGCGGCATGCTTACAAAGATCGAGGCTGCACGGGTCGCCACTTCGTCCGGCGTTGACGTCGTTGTGGCGAGTGGCCACGAGGCCAACGTTCTCCTTCGGGTGGACTCGGGAGAACGCATTGGTACTCTGTTTCCGGCCTCGAGCAGCAAACTGGAGAGTCGCAAACGCTGGATGGCCAGTGGTCTGGCGTCACATGGCCGCATCACAGTGGATGCAGGCGCGGTACGGGCGCTGAAGAAGGCCACCGGCAGCCTGCTGCCTGCCGGTATCGTCAGGGTGGTGGGCACGTTCAGTCGTGGAGATATCGTCGATGTGGTTACCGAGGATGGCGAACGTGTTGCCTCTGGCATCGTGAACTACGATTCGGTCGATGTCGGGAAGGTGCAGGGCCTGCATTCGGACCGGATTCCTGAAGTGCTGGAACATGTCTATGGTGACGAGGTAATCCACCGCAACAACATGGTGGTGCTGTAAATGGAGGGTAACGTGGAGCAGGAGCTGCGAGAACTGGAAACCAGGTTGCAGCGAGCGCGGCAGGCCACTGGCCGCCTCGGTTTCCTGCCAACCGTCGTGAAGAACCGTGCCCTTAAGTCGGTCGCAACTGCGCTTCGTGACGGGAGCACCGAGGTGCTGGCTGCGAATCGTGAGGACTATGAGGAGGCTCGATCGGGTGGCATGAATGAGGCGATGCTGGATCGCCTGCTGCTTACCGAAGAGCGCATGCAGGCCATGGCCGATGATGTGATGACCGTGGCTGCGCTTCCGGACCCCATCGGTCAGGTCTTTGCGAGTCGCACGCTGCCCAACGGGCTCCAACTTTCCAAGAGACGGGTTCCTCTTGGCGTGATAGCCGCTATTTACGAGAGTCGACCCAATGTGACTATCGATATCTCGACGCTTTGTCTGAAGTCGGGAAATGCCTGTGTACTCCGTGGTGGACGGGAAGCGCTGCGCTCGAACCGGGCGCTCGCGCGAATTGTCCGTAGTGCCTGCCTGGCGGAGGATGTTCCTGAGGGAGCGGTTGAGTTCATAGAGTCCACGGACAGGTCTCTGGTGGGCCACCTTCTTAAGATGCGACAGTACATTGATCTGGTGATCCCTCGAGGTGGTTCTGAACTGATTCGCCTCGTGGCCGAGAACGCCACCATGGCTGTCGTGACGGGTGGCATCGGTGTCTGCCATGCGTTCGTGGATCGAAGTGCCAACCCGGAGATGGCGCTGCGAATCGTTCACAATGCGAAAGTCCAGCGCCCGACGGTATGCAACGCACTGGATTGTGTCCTGGTGCATCGTGAGATCGCGCCTGTGTTCATTCCCCGATTGGCTGAGATGTGGCGGGACGCGGGTGTCGAGATGCGTTGCGATGCGGCAGCGCTGGCGATTCTGGGTGACGGGACGTGTGGTCGCGTGGTGGCCGCCTCCGACGAAGACTGGGGCAAGGAATTCCTGTCGCTCGTGGCCTCCGTCAGAGTGGTGGACAGCCTTGATAAGGCACTCGCCCATATTGCGCGTTATGGTTCGGGACACTCCGAGGCGATTGTGACCGAGGACTACTCCTCGTCCAGCCGCTTCCAGTCGGAGGTGGATGCCGCGTGTGTCTACGTCAACGCGAGCACGCGGTTCACCGATGGCTCCCAGTTTGGACTGGGGGCTGAGATCGGAATCAGCACGCAGAAATTCCACGCCAGGGGCCCGATGGCGCTCGAGGAGATCACCAGCTACAAATGGGTTGCGCTTGGCACCGGACAGGTGCGGGAGTAACCACTCAGCGTCAGGCCAGCTCCCTCAGGGCCAGGTGCTGCAGCTGGAACAGCTTCTCTATTCCTGATTGTGCGAGGGCGAGGAGACCGTCGATATCGTTCTTGGTGAACGCGCGATGCTCTGCAGTGGCCTGCAACTCCACGAACTCCTTCCGGTCCGTCATGACCACGTTGAAGTCGACTTGCGCTCTGAAGTCTTCCTCGTAGCAGAGATCCAGCAGCGGGACACCGTCAACAAGTCCCACGCTGGTTGCGGCGATCATCGATGTCAGCGGGTTGACGCGCAGTACACCGGTCTTCCTGAGGTTGTGGAACGCCTGGTACAACGCGACGTAGGCACCGGTAATCGCAGCGGTACGCGTGCCACCATCTGCCTGGATCACGTCGCAGTCGACGATCATCTGCCGTTCACCCAGCGCTGACAGATTGGTAGCCGCTCGCAGACTCCTGCCGACGAGGCGCTGTATCTCCTCAACCCGGCCGCCCCTGCGCTCACGTCCGGTGCGTGTGAGAGTGGAACGCGGCAGCATGGAATACTCTGCGGTTACCCAGCCCTCGCCGCTTCCCTTGAGAAAGCCGGGGACCCTCTCCTCCATGGTTACGGCACAGAGTACGACTGTCCGGCCAAGTTCGATGAGTACGGATCCTTCGGCGAACCTCTGGTAGCCGAGCGTCATGCGAACCGGGCGTAGTTGATTTGCATCGCGGTCATCAATTCTAGGCATCGAGACTCCGTTCTATATGTTCTTCACGAGAAATTGACAATTGTTTGGTACGGTTCTGTTCGTGTGTTGATATGGTAGACGTGGTTGGGCTATGATGTAAAGCTGCTAACGTTCGGGAGGTCATAGCGAATGCACAACCCCAGGGTTATGAGACTCGTGACCGTGTTTCTTTCCCTTTTCGCAGTTGTCGGTGCGACGATGGCGCCGCTGATTGTGTCTGCAGATGAGGATGGCCCGCCGGCCATACCGGAGATACTGCAGGTCAACCCCAAGTTCCCGTCCATGACTGGAACGGCGGATTCCACATTCCAGTTCGAGGTGGAGTTCACGTATCGCTCGGGAGAGCCGCGTGGCAAGTCGTTCGACCTCTCCGTCACCGGACCGCCCGGATGGTTGACCTATATTGCGGAGTCGACGTACAACCTGGACCGCCAGATTTCTGCCATCCATCTTGAACCGTATTCGGTGAGGCAGCCTGTGGTCGTGGTTGCGGTGGCTCCATTCTGGCTCTATCCAGAGCCGGGGGATTACCCCATCGAGTTGCGCGCATCTGCAGGGGATCTGCAGGACGTCGTCAACATGACGGCTACGATTACCGCGAGGTACGGACTGCAGGCAGAGACGCTGTCCGGCCGGCTGAATGCGAAGACCACTGCCGGCAAAGAGACGAGCTTCGGCATCAACGTCATCAACAGCGGCACGGCTCGTCTGGATCATGTGACGCTGTCCGCCAGCAAGCCCGGAGGCATCGGGAATGAGGAGTGGCAGGTCACGTTCGATCCTGCGGACATCGAGAACCTGGGGCCCGGTGCCAAGACCGAGGTCCAGGTGACCATAACGCCGCCCGCGAACACGGTTCCTGGCGACTACATGGTCACGCTGAGGTTCAACGGCGAACCCTCCCTCTCATCATCTCCCCCCTCGCTTCCAATCCGGGTGTCGGTCGCCACACAAACCACCTGGGGGATCATCGGCGCGGTCATCGTTGTCCTGGTGGTCCTTGGACTGGTATTCGCATTCAGAAAGTATGGACGGAGGTAACCCCGTGGGACAGCTTGTCGTAGAGACCACGGATCTGACGAAACGCTACAACGGCTTCACGGCCGTGAACAACCTCAATCTGAGGATCGAGGAGGGCGAGATGTTCGGCTTCCTTGGCGCCAATGGCGCGGGGAAGACCACGACGTTGCTGATGCTGCTGGGGCTTACCGAGCCGACATCAGGGACGGTGCGGGTGTGTGGCAAGGACCCGACGCGCGACGCCCTGGAGGTGAAGCGCCAGGTGGGATACCTGCCGGAGCGCGTTGGTTTCTACGAAGACCTGACCGCGAGGCAGAACATGCGGTTCATTGCGAATCTCAATCATATGCCCCGTGCTGAGGCTGAGGAAAAGATCGATTCCGTTCTGGGAACCGTCGGGCTCGCACGTGTGAGAGATCAGGCGGTCGGCACCTTCTCCAAGGGCATGAAGCAGCGCCTTGGCATAGCTGACATTCTGCTGAAAGAGCCACGACTTGCGTTTCTGGATGAGCCGACCACCGGTATCGATCCGAACGGTATCGACGATATCCTGAAGCTGATAGCAGGCATGGGGAAGAAGGGGATCACCGTTATCTTTTGCTCTCATGTGCTGCCGCAAGTGCAGAAACTGTGCTCGCGCGTGGGCATCATGTCCAAGGGAGTCCTTGTGGCGGATGGGCAGATCGACCGGCTCGGCCGCGAAGTGGCCGCCGGGGGCAAGTTCCGAATCGAGGCCGAGCTGGATGGTGTTGGGCCGGATGTCCTCGAGGCGGTGCGCCAGGTCAAGGGTGTGCACGATGTTGAGACGGTCGACAGGACTCTCATCATCGCAGCCGACAGCGATCTTCGTGGCCAGATTTCGCGCGCCATTATCGACAGCGGTGCCCTCTTGCTCGGGATGAGGGTTGAGGAATACGATCTGGAACAGATCTTCAAGCGCTACTCCAAAGAGGCCATATAACTATGTATTCGATATTTCGCAAGGAACTGGCTGACCACCTGAGCAGCAAGAGATTCCTGATACTCTTCTCACTCGTGTTGCTGTCGGCTGTGTTTGCCATCTACATTGCCATACAGACGATACGCGGCGCGGTGAGCCCAACGTCGGAGTTCATCTTCCTGAAGTTGTTCACCACCTCGGGAGACACTTTGCCGTCGTTCCTGTTCTTCCTCTCGCTGTTCATCCCCATCGTGGCGATCGCGCTGGGTTTTGATGCGATCAACAATGAGCGCAACTCAGGCAACCTGAGTCGGCTGGTTTCGCAGCCTATCTACCGCGATTCCATCATCAACGGCAAGTTCCTTGCCGGATTGGCAGTTCTGGCGATTATGATCGTCGGGGTCGTGGCCATCGTGGCAGGCCTTGGCATCCGCATCGTTGGCGTCCCGCCCAACGGTGAGGAGATCATCCGGCTGCTGGCGTTCGTCTTCATCAGCATCGTCTACGCCGGCTTCTGGCTGGCCCTGGCGGTGCTCTTCTCGGTCCTGTTCCGCAGGACGGCCACATCGATGCTTGCGTCGCTGGCAGTCTGGATCGTGTTCTTCTTCTTCGTCGCGGTGATCGCGGGCGTCGTGGCCGACGCGGTGGCCCCGCTCGATGCGAGCGCAACGATCGACCAGTTCACTCGAAACGCGTCCATAGAGGGTGCGCTGGCCCGCATATCTCCAGCCACGCTCTACGGTGAGGCCACAGCAGGGCTGCTGAGTCCTGAAGTCGGTACGTTGAACCCCGCGCTGTTTGTCATGAGTTCGTACGCAGGGCGCATGGCTAATCCTCTGCCTTTGCAGGACAGCCTGCTTCTTGTCTGGCCGCAGATGGTGACGATTATCGCGCTGAGCGCGCTGTGCTTCGCCGCTTCCTACATCCGCTTCATGCGCGAGGAGATTCGCTCGTTCTAGTGCATGGTGGGGGCCCGTTCTTCCACCTGCCGTGTCTCTTCGCAGTGGGAGCAATTCCGAGGCGATTGCGGTAACATAGACAGCCGTGGTCGCTGTTGCAGTGAGGCATGCGCTCGTGTTCTTCTATCACGGGTATTCTTCGCGACTGTGCTCGCGCGTGAGCGAACCCTTCGGTATTCCGCACTACGGGATCGCGCTCGTGTACCTGATGACTATCATCACGCTGCTGATCCATCCACCCATGATCACGCTTGATGCGGTGCGGTCATGCTGTTGAAGCGCGGACCTGCTGTTCTGTGTCGGAAAGCATGTGATCCCTAGCGCTGACAACGCAGGTGCATATCCTGTCCAGGAGGTGAATTGACATGAGCATTCTCGATAGCTTCCGATTGGATGGAAAGGTGGCGCTGGTCACGGGCTGCAAGCGCGGCATCGGCCGTGGCTTTGCGCTCGCGCTGGCGGATGCGGGTGCAGACATCATCGGAGTGAGCGCCACGCTCGACCCTGACTCCGAGGTGGAGCGACAGGTCTGCGCGATGGGGCGTTCGTTCAGGCCGTACCGGTGCGATTTCTCGGAGCGGGAGCAGACGCTTGAGTTCGCCCGGCGTGTCAGGGAGGAGAATCCGGTCATCGATATACTGTTCAACAACGCGGGTATCATCAGGCGCACGCCGGCGGTGGACCATGCGGATGAGATATGGGACCGGATAATCGAGACCAACCTGTCGTCCCACTTCATCCTTGCCCGCGAGATAGG
>PWUO01000247.1 GCA_003562555.1 Dehalococcoidia bacterium | reverse complement strand
GTTGATCGTGCATCATCAGGCGACCAATATCGGTCCTGTTGAGCGCTGCGGCCATCTCTTGAAGGCGCATGTTGTACTCTGCGCGCCAATGCTCTACTTCATCTTGGCGCTCGGCCATCTGGTACAGCGGAATGGCCGCTCGATATGCAACAAGTGAATGGTATCGCTCAAGAAGTCCGTTCCACGGTTCGGCATCATCAAAATCGCCAACACTCGGACGGGTCAATACCTGGGTGTGTTCGATGATGGCGTCACCACCCAGGCTAGGGGGTGCGATTTCGATATTGCCACTTCGCCTAGGGTCCCAATTGAAATAGCGAATTGGGCCATTGCCTGTAGCTCGATGCCTGAGAACCTGCCGATAGCTCATGAGCCGTGCATCATCCAGGTCTACGGAAAGCGCATGGATTCGAGCGCAATTGGCTGGTGCGGCAAGGTCGGTATCACCCGGCGACAGGGTGGTAACTGTAATGGCCCTGGGGAAGTCGAATGACCCCGCTACCTCCGTTGAGGCTCGCCACAAGGCATTCCTGATATCCGCAACGGTGTACGCGTCTGAGTATTCGTCAACGATGATCTCGTCACGAACTAGGGTGATTAGCTCCCCAAACGTCATCTTTGGCTCCCCTCATAGCGCCAGTATAGACGAAGGGGGACGCGATGCAGCGTCCCCCTGTCGTGGGTTCGAGATTTCTCGAACTCGTTACTGGACATACCCCTGGTGGATGCCCTGGATGAACGTCTCCACGCTGACCTCGGGCGAGCTGGTACCCGTGAGCAGCGCGAGGGAGATGTAGTAGCGGGCTTGGTAGTTCTCGGCCTCAACAGGCGGGAAACCGCCCGACGCCGAAAGCTCCGAGGTACCAAGCAGAAGAACCTGATCGTCCGCACCAACGCTCCACACGGCCAACGTAGCGGCGGTGACAGTGCCACCAAGCGTTACGGGGCCGAAGTAGAAGCGCAGCCGGTCGTAGTGGTGCTTGTCGGGGAGGATAGCGAACTCGCCCTGAGCGAAGCCACCTTCATGACGAACGGTGGAACGCTCAAGATTCACGAAGTCCGCAACTGCGAAATCGACCCCGAAGACCTCAGCAGCATCCGCTTCGACCTTCGAGAACTGCGGCACCCGGCGCGGAGGAGAAGCGCGAAAAGCCATCTTCAGCCTCCCTTACGCGGCCCCGCGCAGAAGCACGACGAGCCGGTTCGTGTAGGCGTAGTAGCCCAGGCGCGACCGAATCTGGGTGTAGATCTTGCGGTACTGCGCATGACCCTCTTCCCAGGTGTCGGTGCGGCCCATGTACTTCGCCCGCATCTTGATGTGGTCCTGCCAGCCCCGGTAGAAGACGATGAGGTCGTTGGGCTGGGCCATGCGCTGCGTGCGGAGAAGCCGAATGCCGCGCAGGCGAGCCGACGGGTTGGGCCGGGTCGGGTCGAAGTTCTCGATGTTGGACTGGTGGTTCAGGTACATCTCCACGAGGTCGATGTTCTGACCACGGCCAACGATCATGTCGATCTCGACCGGACGCGAGCGCCCCTCTTCGTCAATGAAGTTGTCGCCGTACTGAATCAGTTGATGCAGCATGGCGTGCGAGACACCGCCACCTTCGATGATGTTGGAAGCCGCCGTGCCCGAGAAGTAGGTCGGGTTGCCGACCAACTGGAGCACATCGTTCGTGCCATCAACGAAGAGGGGGGTGTTAGCGAAGCCGACGTTGGTCGTCTCGCCCTCGTTGTAGAGCCGGAAGTGAAGGTCTTCTTCCGTGTCCCTCTGGAGGATGGGCAGGTCGGAAGCCATCTGCGCGATGAACTCGAAGCCCGGAAGGTTGTCCTCCAAGTCCTCCGGGTAGTATTCATGCGCGATACCGATGCGGTCATACCCCTTGATGAGGATGGACGCAGTGCGGTAGGTGGCAGCCGGGAAGCGCTGACGGACGTTATCCGGGCGCAACGCGGCCTGGCCCTGAAGGCCGGTGTGGAAGAAGACTTCGTGGTGCAGACCATCGGTGCCCAGGTCGTCTTCGCCGTAAAGCTCCTCGCCCACCATCGACTCGCCAGCACTGGCGTACTCGATCTTGGCAATGCGAGAGAAGCCACGATAGACGGTTGCCGCATCGTGATTCTGCGTCCGAAGCTGATTGGCGTACACACGCTCAGCCATGTGTCAATTCCCCTCCCTTCTTACGATCCGAGACGCTCATCGAGGATGCGGGCGATCACCTGGACGTTATCGTCTCCGACTTCGCCCTTGAAGATTCCGACAAGCTGCACGGTGGGGTTAGTATCACCATCGCGAATGGTGTAGCACTCACGCTCCACGTTGTACTCAAGCTCGCGCTCTGCCCCAGCCAGAACGGCCTGAAGGTCGGCAGCGGCGAACTCGTGGTCAGCGGTGTCGATGGCGTCGTCCTGGTAAGTGAACACGAAGAGGTTCTTCTTCGGGATCACGTTCAAGGGAACGCCACGGCCCCGGAAGTAGGCCAGTGCGAACGGTTGATCGTACGACTGACCGGCGAGGAAGAGCTTGGTAATCAAGGCGGCGTCGGTACGGACACTCTTGGTGACCGTACCAGTCACAACCTCAACCAAGTCCCCCTCTTCGTACTGGGCCGCAGACGCGAGAGAGTCGTTGAAGGTGCCTTCATCGAAGCGCTGCTCCATCGCCTCTCGGTCGCCGTCCAACAGCATGAACGGGTGGATGTAGTTCATACGGAATACGTCCTTTCAGTTAGTCAGCTTCGATTCGGACGCCCGTCAGGGCAGCCTCATCACCGATTTGCTTCTCGTACTCCAACAGTTCATCCAGCGTCATCTGACCACTCTGGGACGCCTCGGACCAGATTTTGCCGCCCTGCTGAGTCTGCTCCTGAAGCTGGTCCATCTTGTACTGGAGAGTCTCAGTGGACTTCTGCACGTTCTTGGTGCGGCGATTCTGGTATTGCTCCCGAGAAGCGAACATGAGGTAGTGGCCAGCGAGAACCGCGACGAAGTGTCCGCCGCCAAGGTCGTAACGCTCGGCGCCGGGAACGAAGGCTTTGCCGTCTTCGCCACCATTCTTGCTGATGAAGTCCCAAGGTACATGAAGCCATTGATAGTTGATGAGGCGCCGGTACTGATCCATTTCTGCTGGAACGCCCGGTCGAGGGATGTTGACAGGAAGGACGACGATATCAGACGGGAACCCGGCCTCAGACACGTCAAGGAAGTTGTCTGGGACCATCGGGTTCTTCACTCTGTCGTGGGTTCGTGCGCCGAAGGCGGTGCTACGGGCCATGGAGACCATGGAGTCACGCCAATCGGCACCAGGCTCGACCGAGGGGGTCGCAAGGCTTGAGGGGGCGGGCATGTCTTCACGACGTGTCCGTTGCGTCTTCACGCTCGGCAGGTCAACGCTCACGACCGCTCTCCCTTCTCAGCCTTCTCAGCCTGTTCTTGCTCGTACCTTCGACGCTGAGCCACTGACATTGACCCAATCTTACGCTTCTCGTACGCTCCCATCAAGGCCCTGGTGAAGTCATCGTCATCATTCTCAGGTTCTTCCTTGCGGCGAGGCTGCTCCTCGTCGCCTTCTTCGAACCCGGAGGGCTTGCCTGCATGGTCCTTGGAGCGGTACTGGTCACGAGCCACGACACCAAGAGCCGTGTTCATGACAGCCTGAAGACCATTCACCAGCTTGGCCTTGTCCTGGTACATCGAGTCGGACCACGTGCCCTGATCCCTGAGATACTCGAAACTCTTAGCGAACTGCTCTGCCAGCTTCTTGCGCATCTCAGGTGGGTACGAGTTGATCTCCCGCCGAAGGAAGGCCTGGGCGAACTTGGTCACCGTTTGGGTGTGCGAGTTGGCAAACTCTCGGGCTTCTCGCGCACGCTCTTTGACCTCTTGTAGACGACGGTTGAGCGTGGCTTGCCGCGAGATGTCTTGCTGCATGGACACGTAGTCGAATACCGATTGCCCATCGCTACCCTTCGTGATGTAGACGCCTGTCTCCTTGTGCGTCTCGATCTTCTTCTCCAGTTCATCGAGTTGCTTTTGGAGCGTGGCAATCTGAATCTGGAACCCGCCAGAGGGGCGCTGCTGCTGGCGCTGTTCCGTCTTCTCGGTCGGCTTCTCCTGGCGTTGGCCCTCTTCGGGCGACCCCTCTGCGAGAAGGCTTTCGAGGATGGTGTCATCGCTCTCCTCGAACAGTGCGCCGTAATCGAAAGACTCCTGACTCATTCAGACTCCTCCTCTGCACCCTGCTTGCGGGTGTTGGTTCGCTCTAACAGGATGTCGGTCAGTTCGCCGTTGAGTTCAACCACAAACTCGATCTGGCCGCGAATGCGCATGTACTCGCCCATGTCCTCAATGGCCGACAGAGCGATTGTCTTGTCCATCTGACGCGCCTCAAGCCAGATGATTAGGTCCTTGATACTCCGATCAGAGAGCCGCTCTATCGAACGCTGAGCGCCCTTCTGCATGTGTTCCAGCACTTGGTCAATCATGCTGAGCCGGGCCCTACGCGATGTCTGCTGAGTAGCCATGAACCTCCTTAGATCATGTTGGACGAGCGATTGATGACTTGCGCCATTGGGTCACCCAACTGCTGCCGCATGCCGTCTTCCTCGATGATGACGCCCGGGTCAGGCGGGATGCGCTTCTCGATGTCCTTGAAGCCCATCGCCTCGATTATGGAGCGCAGGTGGTAGTTCCAGTAGGAGTCCTTCTGCGCAAGCTCGATGCCCTCCAAGATGTACGGAGTCAACTCGTTGAGCATCTCAAGCTCTGCGGCCTTGTCAGCAATGATCTTGGTACCCGTGACCATGATCGTCAGGTCTGCACGTCGCCCGGACGGAATCGTGTCAGCCGTCAGGCGCCCATTGAACGACTCCTCAAGCTCGACCAACTCGTCGTAAGTGATCTGGTTCTGCTCAACGAGGGGAAGGATGAGCGAGTCCATGACACGGGTGATCTCTTGCTCCGTAATCTCCCGAGCACCCAGGAGCTTGCCGCCATCCTCGATCTCAACGACACCCTTGGGCTTCAGCTTGTAGGCGACCATCATCGACCAGTACATCGTCAGGATGGTTGAGAGGTCGTACGCAAGGTCCCCAAGGTCGAGGCGAACTCGCATGGTCCCACGTTGCATCTCGACCCGGAACTGACCCAGCGTCTTGCGAGAACTGTCGGACGTACCGATTGCCTCTTCCGTGAACGTCGCCTTGTCCGCGAAACTCTGAGCGACTGAGATGTCCTGAAGGTTCAGCCCTGGGTTCGTGAACTCCAGTTGGCGAACATCTCCACGGTCTGGGTCGCTCAGAGTTGGAATGCCTACCCCCGGAAGGATGCGACGCTTGCTGGTCATCAGCCTCCCGAAAGGTGAGTTCATCTTGTAGAGGAACGGCGGCGACGCTGCAAGGTCGTTGAGCGCGAGGTGGCTGTTGATGGCGTTGTCAGCCATTTGCTGGATGGGCGACATTCTACGCATGACGCCTCGTCCGAAGAGGAACTTGGGTTCTTTTCCGATTCGGGCGAGTCCGATTGGGGGATGGTCAAAGGCTTCACTGACGGGGTTGTGACGGACTGCGAGAAGGGTCTTCCACTGGTCAGACCAGATGCCTTCGTAGATGCGGGCCGTAGAGTCGCCTGAGGCGCGGAAGCGCATGTAGCCGTAGTACACCTTGTGAATTGCCGTTTCTTCCTGGTAGGCGTGGCTCGACTCGCGATGGCCAGCCTCCTCTTCCTCGACCGTCCTGATGAACTCGGCGCTGTGCGAATCCCTGATGGTGTCGAGCGCGGTGCGGTCGATCAAGCCCGCGTCGGCCATTTCCTCAAGCTCGTAGAAGGGCATGCGCTGCTCGTAGGCCGAGAAGCAATGCTTCAAGTTCGAGACGGCAACGCGGTCAACGAAGAAGTGCTCCATCTTGATGATGTCGGTCACGTCCACGAACCACTCGCCGCTCGGGTGCCTGACCATGCCGAGACGAGCAATGCCCGTGCCGACCTTGATGGCCTCCTTCGAGATTTCTCGAACCAGCTTCTCTCGGCTGTGCGTGCGGTTGATCTCGCGTTCGAGATAGGCAGAGCAGAGTGGGGCGACCTGGGCAGCATCCTCGGCGGGTTGACCAATGCCCTCAGGAATGAAGGAGCCGAACGGACGATGCTCCAGCGCGTCAACGACGATAGAAAGCAGACCGTCGGTCTTGTTGGAAGACAAGGGCGTGGTCAGGTTGGGTTGACCAGGGTACTCCTGCTCGCGTTCGAGGGTCTTGTAGACAGCCCTATCCATGCGTACGTCTTCGTGGAGCTTCTGCATCTTGACCTTCGCCCTACTGAGCGACAGGTCGAACCGGAACTTGAACCTGTCCAGGTCCTCGCCTGATAGCGCAATCGGACCCTCTTCCGGCTCCTCGACGGCTTGATCCAGTCCGCTGTAGAGATCAGCGAAGGGATCAACCGTTTCGAGTGCATCCAGGAACGAGGACAGGTCTTCCTGCCCGGGCAACATCGGGACAGGCTCCGCGCCAAGCGCAGCCTCTTCGTTGAAGAGTCCGGGACCTTCCAGCATCGTGTTGTCCGGGATTTGGAACATTCGACCTCCTCTAGCCTAGGGTACTCACTCCCTGGCTAGCATGTCTCGAATCGCGAGCAAGGCGGACTCATCCGTAGCCGCCTTCTTGACGGTCTTGACCTTGGATACCGAGGCTTCAATACCATCGGCGATGGCAGCCTCCACCTGTGCCGTGCCGCCAAGCAAGCGACTCAACGCCTTCAGCCCCTCTTCCCCAAGCTGCCCCTTGGCCACGCGCATTGCGCGTTGAAACGCCACACTGGCATCCGCTATGGTCAGCTTCCCATCTTGCGTTGCCTCCCGCACGCCATCCGCGAAGGTTTGGTTGACACTCTGGACTGCGGTTTCAGTTGCCTGCGCGAGTGACTCCATCAGGTCATGCGCCCACTCTGCATCGAAGTGGTTCTTGGCAGACCGGATGGCTTTGGCCGCGATGCCCGATAGATAGATCAGGACGGCGCCGATGACGCTCAGCAACGCAGGAACGATGTACTCGATGAAGAACTCCTGGAACATCTCTACACCTTTCTGCGGACATCGACGCGCCCGCCCGCTTCATCCCGCACGTAGCGGGTCACGAACTCGCCCTTGAGGACCAGTTGGCTCTCGTGCTGAAGGTGCGCATCGAGCAGCGCCAGAACGTCGCGTCGGTGGAAGTGGTGCAAGACGAAGCGCGTTGCTTCACCGCTCGTCATCGGTGGGTCCAGAATGTCCCACCACTCACCAAGGATGACAGCGGCCTTGTTGAAAGCGAGTGGGTCCGTGGCCCATCGCCGGGGGCCGGTCAGGAACAGGCCACGAAGGAAGGAGATGGGGTGACGAGGATCTGCGTAAGGGTACAGGCGGCTGATGATGTCGCCGTAGTCCTCGAAGCACTCGGTGTAGCTCTCGTAGGAGCGCCAGGATGCCACGATGTCAACCCTCTTGCCGTCGATAACTTCCCAGGTCGGAAGGTCAACTGTCCTCCCGCGCCACGCCCCTGTCGCCTTGACGCCGAAGAGGTTGTGGTGGGGCGGCTTGCCAAGTTGGCTGCTTCCGTACCCGGTTTCGTTCGCGGCATGCGCGACTGCGCCAGCGGCATTGATCTTCCCGGAAAGGGCAGCGATGCGAGCGCCTGAGACGGTTTCTTGAAGCCATCGTTCCCGCGACATCTTACCCCCACATCCTGAAGCGGTCTGAGTATGCCTTGCGAGGCTCGAACTCGGCGTCGATGACCGCGCTTCTCGCGTAGCCCTTCACGACCATGCCGACCGTGATCTTGGCAGCGTCGCCAACGTCAACCATCCAGTTCCCACGCTGCTTTCGGACCATCCGCCACGTGAGGTTGAGGAACGTCTTGCGAATCTGGTGACAGTTCTCCGTCACCAGAACCCTCGGCATGGGATGAGGGGTAATCATGTTGTCCTCGTGCTTCAGCATCCTCGCAAGTTCATCGAACGCGGGGTCGCCACGAGGCCCTTCGTACAAGTTCTCCCCTAGCACTTCGATGTAGTTGTCCACGATGCGATGCGAGCTATCCCTGTCGAACAGCCTCGCGTTCATCGCAGGGTCGTAACCCCAGATGTGAACCACGCCAGGCACCGACATCTGCTTCGCCTCAACGGCCATCGCATAGGAGGATTCGCCACTCTTGACGAGTTCATCGAAGAAGATGATGCTGTCGCTGTTCTGGAGGTACATGGCGAACAGGATTGCCGTGGCGTGGTCGCCGCCGTGGTCGATCCCGCAGACGATGGTGTGGCCGGACCTGGCGATTCGCTCGCGTGGCACCTCGGGCAACAGGTGCCCGCCACGGCTGAGCGGCTCGTCAATGTAGTAGGGCGTGACCCGGCCTTCGCGCTCGTTCGTGTAGCCGTGCTGGTGGCGCAGCCGCATTTCCTGATTGGCCATCAGGTAGGTGTTCTCCACGCTGCGGTAGTCCCGGCTTTCGTTCTCGTAGCCGAAGGCGTAGATGCAGTAGCGCTGGAGGACCAAGCCGCAGTCTGTTGCGGGCACCTCTCGGCCATCGACCAGCTTCACCTTGCCGTTGGTCTGTTCATGCTTGGCTGCGAAGCTACGCGTACCGTCACCCAGGCTGACGAGCGCCCCGGCGCGAAACCTGAAGCGGTCTCTTCCCAGGATGTCTGGCGAGACGTGGACCTCGCGAATGCCGACATTCGCGTTGACCCACTCTTCGGTTGGCGCAGGGTAGGGGTAGGGGATGCCGACGTACCGAACCCAGGTGTGGTCGTTCCCGTTAGGGTTCCACGTGGCGCTCACGACTGTGTGGCCGGGCATGGGATGGTCGGATGGCAGTTGGCGCTCACCAACGCGATTGAGCTTGTCATCGAGCAAGATGGCGTACACGTCCTGCCAGGTGAGCGTGCGTCCCGCCAGTTTCGACCACGTGAGCGCCAGGTCCATGCACATGTCCCTGACGGTCTTGGTGCGGTGGTATATCTCCTGGCGCGCACGCTCCTGCACGAGATCATGGGCATCGCTCGGAATCTCGTCAGCCTCTTCAAGGTGGACGGTGGCGAACTCGGTGGACTTCAGCACACGCTCGATGTCCGTGCGGTCCAGGCCGATGCCGTTGACGACGCTCTGTACCAAGTGCCCAGTGACGGGGTGTGGTTCAGGTGGGAATCGGAACACGGCCTCTTGGAAGTTCTCGCTGCCGCCCACGCGCTTGTCGAAGACCGCGCCAACGCGGCGGCGCAGAAGCTCCAGGGTGGAGTCCTTCAACGCAACGAGCGTGGCGCGAGCGATGAGGGTGTTCGCCCCTGGATACTCGACCCCACGTCGTATGAGGCGGTC
>PWUO01000106.1 GCA_003562555.1 Dehalococcoidia bacterium | reverse complement strand
CAGGGTCTTGTTCGCGGCGACGTCCACATCAATATGGAAATCTGGGTCGAGAACCAGCAGGAAGCCTGGGACGCGTCCACTGCCGCCGGCGACATACTTGACCTCGGCACCAATTTCGATGACAACTGGCAGGGGTGGTTGGTCCCCCGGTACGTGATCGAAGGAGATCCCGATCGTGGTATTGAGCCGATGGCGCCGAATCTGCGCAGCGTGTTTGATATGCCCGAGTACTGGGAACTGTTCAGGGACCCCGAGGACCCTTCTAAAGGACGGTTCATAAATGGCATACCCGGCTGGGAAGCCACAGGAATCAATTCTCAGAAACTGGTTGAGTACGGATTGGACGAGTACTTCACTGATTTCTTGGCCGGTTCGGATGCTGCATTGTCCGGGTCAATGGCTGGAGCGTATGAGCGGGGCCAACCCTGGTTCGGCTACTACTGGGCGCCTACAGCCGCACTGGGCAGGTTCGACATGTACCCACTGGAGGAACCAGCGTTCGATCAAGAGATCTGGGAGACTACGCGCGCCTGTGCGTATCCGTCAAACAACGTGAACGTTTCGGTTAACGCAGAGTTCGCGGAGCGTAATCCCGATGTGGTGGAGTTCCTGAGGAACTACCGCACTGAGACTGCACAACATAACGCAGTGCTGGCGTATCTGGCCGATGAGGGCGCTACTCATGAAGAGGCTGCCATGCACTATCTGCGAGAGTACGAGGACTGGTGGACGCAGTGGGTTCCCAGCGATGTTGCGGCGGCAGTCAAAGCTGCTCTGTGACCGCGTAGCTCACATGTGAGGTAAGTGACGATGGCAGCACAACAGGCCGAAGAACAGAATGGTTCTCAGAACCTCGACGCAGACCGCGAGGTCTGCGTCGAGGTCAGAGATTTGTGGAAGGTGTTCGGGCCCAATCCCCGGCGCATAGTGGAGGACCCGGAACTCAGAAACGCAAGCAAGGACAAGATACTGGAGGAGACCGGCTGTGTGGTCGGACTCCGCGACGTGTCATTCCAGGTGCATCGAGGCGAATTCTTCGTACTGATGGGCCTGTCGGGCAGCGGGAAGTCCACGCTGATCCGCTGTGTAATCCGGCTTGCTGAGCCCACCGCTGGCAGCATCTTGATAAACGGCGATGATATCGTCCCGTATGACGAACACAAACTTGGGGAATTGCGTCGCAGCACCACCGGCATGGTGTTCCAGCATTTCGGGCTGTTGCCACACCGGTCTGTGCTCGACAATGTCGCCTACGGACTGAAGATTCGCGGGGTGGCGGCAAGCGAGCGGTACGATCGGGCGCAGGTGTATGTCGAGAAGGTGGGATTGAAGGGCTGGGAGCACCATCTGCCTGCTGCGCTGAGCGGTGGTATGCAGCAGCGTGTAGGTATCGCACGGGCTCTGACCGGAGATCCTGAGATACTGCTGCTGGATGAGCCGTTCAGCGGATTGGATCCCCTTATCCGCCGGCAGATGCAGGACGAGTTGATGGAACTGCAGGCCGAGTTGCAGAAGACGTTACTGTTCGTGACACATGACCTCACCGAAGCGCTGAAGGTTGCCGACAGGATGGCGATAATGCGCGACGGCGAGATTATCCAGATAGGCAGTCCGGAAGAAGTGATCACCAATCCCAGCGACTCGTACGTTCGGCAATTCGTTCAGGATGCGTCGCCGACCAAGGTGCTCAGTGCACGCTCTGTGATGGAACAGCCCCCTGTTCTGTTGTACTCGTGGCAGGGTCCGAAGGCGGCCCTGCAGATACTTCGTGATGCGAACGTAGACAGCGCCTTCGTGGTAACCAGGGGTGGAAGGCTACTGGGCATGGTCACGGTGGAGAGGTTGGTGCAGCTTATCCGCCGCAAGGGTACGTACCTGAGGGATGCGCTTGATCCCGACATGGCAACGTGTGGTGGTGATGAGGTGGTTGAGGACCTTGTTCCCCTGGTCGCTGCCAGCAGGTACCCTGTCGCCGTGGTGGATGAGGAGGATCGCTTCCTGGGTGAAGTGTATGTGAGCACTATCATCTCCAGTATGATTCGTGACACAGAAGTGGAAGAGGCCGAGGCTTCCGAGACGGAATTGAATGGCGAAGAGGATTCGGCCAATTCAGAGTCCGAGGA
Organism: Dehalococcoidia bacterium; assembly: GCA_003562555.1. Taxonomy (GTDB): domain Bacteria; phylum Chloroflexota; class Dehalococcoidia; order GIF9; family AB-539-J10; genus SKVJ01. Next base: position 7,255 of record PWUO01000106.1, on the reverse strand, counting down.
GCAGCGTCCCTCGAGTCCGGAGTCGGCAGACAGTAAGGGCACCGGCGAAGGAGTACAGTCATGATGGACTTTCCCTCGTTCATGCGAATACCTGTAGCTGATTGGATCGACGGCGCCGTCTCCTGGATTGTGACGAATCTTGGCGCGGTCCTTGACGTGATCGGCGATGTGCTGCTCGCGGTGCTCGTCGCTGCGGAGCGGCTGCTGCTGTGGCTGCCCTGGTTCGTCATCATTTTAGGCGTAGCATTTCTGGCATGGTTCGCTATCCGCAGGTGGTGGGCGGCCCCGATTATGGCAGGCTTCCTCCTCATCATAGGCTCGTTCGGATACTGGGACCTTGCCATGATGACGCTTGCCCTCATCTTCGCAGCGGTGATTATTTCCTTGCTCATTGGAATCCCGACCGGTATCGCGATGGCCCGGAGCGATGGCTTCGCAGGTATCCTGCGACCGATTTTGGATGGCATGCAGACGATGCCCAGTTTCGTGTACCTCATACCCGCGCTGATGTTCTTCGGACTCGGCAAGGTCCCTGCCGTATTTGCCACGGTGATCTACGCCGTGCCGCCGGTTATCCGTCTCACTAACGTGGGAATACGCGGCGTATCGCAGAGCGTTGTCGAGGCGGCCAAGGCATTCGGTGCGACGTCCAGGCAGATACTCTGGGAGGTGCAGCTCCCGCTGGCGTTTCCGTCTATAATGGTCGGAATCAACCAGACCACGATGATGGCGTTGGCCATGGTGGTCATCGCGTCCATGATCGGTGCGCGGGGACTGGGCATGGAAGTCCTCCTTGCCATCAACCGCATCGAGGTGGGACGGGGCTTTGAAGCGGGTCTTTCGATCGTGATGCTGGCGATACTAATCGACCGGATCACACATGCGCTTGCCGCACGGCAGCAGCACACTCAGTCGTCTCATTAGAGTAAGGTCAAGAAGAGAGGAACGTGCATGGCTTCTGAACGGGTCGCGATCTTCATAGACGGCAGCAACCTTTATCATGCCCTCGAGGGTACCCTGAGACGCCATGATCTGGACTTCACTCAGTTCGTTGCGAAGCTGTGTGGAGACCGTTCCCTCTTTCGCACCTACTACTACAATGCCTTGCAGGACGTGTCGCAACGTCCTGACGCGTTTCGCGAACAGCAGGAGTTTCTCGACACGCTGCGGAAGACCCCATACCTTGAGGTGCGTCTCGGCAGCATTAGAACCGCGCAGGGTACCCAGATGGAGAAGGGAGTCGACATAATGCTCGGCACCGATCTCCTGTACTTCGCGTGGAACAACTTCTACGATACCGCGATACTGGTGAGCGGCGATGCTGACTTCGCGTACGCGCTCCAGGCGGTCAAGAACATGGGAAAGCACGTCGAGGTGGCGTACTTTGAAGGCGCCACCTCGCGTGATCTGCTGAACGTGGCGGACGCGCGACACCAACTCGACAAAGCGTTCTTCGCGTCACTCTGGACAAGCCGAAGGTCTGGTGGTCGACGCCGGAGGCCCAAGTCCGGCTCCGTTCAGGAGAATGCGACTGAACAGCGTGCGCAGAAGTCCGGCTAGTCCTCAAGACGGCGGAGCACGAGAACTGCGTTCATGCCCCCGAACCCAAACGACTGCGAGATGGCGGTGTGTACGTCTGCCGTTCGTTTCACATTCGGCACGTAGTCCAGATCACACTCAGGGTCGGGCGTATCGTAGTTGATGGTCGGTGGCACTATCCCGCTTTGCAGTGTGAGTGCGGTGAAGATCGCCTCGACGGTGCCCGAAGCACTCCACATGTGGCCAAGCATCGACTTGTTTGAGCTGATCATGAGGTTGCGAGCCGACTCGCCGAAGGCGAGCTTCAACGCCCTGGTCTCAGACAGATCACCGAGGACCGTTGATGTGCCGTGGGCGTTCACATACTGTACGTCTGACGGTTGGACGTGTGCATCCTGGAGAGCCAGCGAGATGCAGCGAGCCTGACTACGGAACTCCGGCTTCACCGCGTGGTGAGCGTCTATGTTGGATGCGAAGCCTGCGATCTCCGCATAGATGTGGGCGTTGCGAGCCTGTGCGTGCTCCAGCGTCTCCAGTATCAGGACTCCCGCTCCCTCTCCGCTCACCAGCCCATCCCTGTCCTTCTCGAAAGGGCGACTTGCCCGTTCCGGTTCGTCATTGCGAGTCGAGGTTGCATGAAGCTTTCCCAGGCAGTCTATGAAGACAGGGACGATCTGTGCCTCGGATGCACCCGCGATCATGACGTCCGCATCTCCGTACTGAATGAACCGTACCGCATCGCCGATGCAATGTCCTCCGGTCGCGCAGGCGGTGCTCAGGCCCCGGCTGGGTCCCTTCGCGCCGAAGACTACGCTGATGTCGTTGGCCCCGGCACTCGGCATGTACATTGAGGCAAGCATCTTGGAGACGCCCTCGGCATTGCCCTGCTCGGGTGTACGCAGGTTGTAGCAGAGTGTGGCAATGCCACCGACGACGCTGCCGAGGATGACTCCGGTACGTTCGGCAAGATCTCCCTCGATCTTCAGATTCGCATCGTCGAGCGCCATACGGGTCGCGGCAATGGCGTACTGCGCGAACAGGTCCGATCGCCGCGCCACTTTGCGCTCCATGAAATCGGTGGCGTGGAAGCCCTTAACCTCGCCCGCCATCCTTGTGGACATCGCGGATGCGTCGAAGCGTGTGATACTCGTGATGCCGGAACGCCCCTCACAGAGCCCTTGCCAGGACTCCTGCACTCCGATGCCGAGCGGTGTGAGTGCTCCTGCACCGGTGAGCACGACTCGTCGTCCATTTCTCATTACAGCTGATACTCCTTGATGATTATCTGGTTACGTGCAGTTGCTGCCGGTCCCGCGGCACGCGAACTACGGGAGACACCTTCGCAGGTGTCTGTCACATCCTCTTCTTCACGACGAACCACGGAACTCATGCGCCACCCGAGGCTTCTGGGGTTGAATCAATCTGTTTCACGCCTCACACTGCGGCGCTCGCACGCTATGGGGAAGGCGGGACTCGAACCCGCACGCCTTGCGGCACATGATCCTAAGTCATGCTCGTCTGCCAGTTCCGACACTTCCCCCGGTCCGGGCGACGCTGACGTGTCATGGCACAGTGCAAGGACACACTTGTCACCCTCGTGCGCGGCAATTCTAGCAGAATACTGATGCCCAACACGTGGTCATCGCTGGTTCTGCGTGATCCATCGTCGCCGCTGCAGGATCATGGGGCGGGAACACGATGCGCTCAACATGATATCATCTGGCTTCAAGTCGTTGTTGCGCACCAGAGATTGCGTGACGCTGAAAGAGAGGAGACCCTTGAGTCAACAGTTTGAGCGTGCAACACCGGATGAACAGTCGGCGACCATCATTACCTATGCGGAGATTCCACAGGTGCAACTCGCGCCCGGGGCGATGAGCCACATCGTTGCAGGAAACAACATGACGCTCAGTATCGCCTACCTGCAGGCGGGTTCCCTCTTTCCCGTGCACACGCACGAGGGCATCGAGCAGATCATGCTGCTGCTCTCGGGTGAGTTGGATGCGATCCTGGATGGCAAACTGTTTCGGATGAAGCCCGGGGATCTGATTCGTTATCCTGCCGGTCACGAACACGGGGCACAGATGCTCGATGTCGACTGCCATATCGTCGACATCTTCAGTCCTGCACGACCGGAGTACGTGGCGAAATTGCGGGACGCGATGGAACCCGCAGCGTAAGGATTGATCTCGGGTCATCCACACGCGATACGGACAGACGGGGCTGAACCTGCCGATGTGGCACACATCTCAAGCGGTGTCGACCTGACACGACTCTTGGGCGACTGCTACTTCGAGGCTGCCTGTCGTGCGGCCGCGACCATCACTTTGAGTTTCGACTGAACGGCGTCTCGAGGCAGCACCCGCAGACCGCAGTCGGGATGAACCACAATCCGCTCTTCAGGCAGGAGTTGCAGCCCCCGTCGCAGTAACGCCACGACGGAGTCCTCCGACTCGATCTCGGAGGTCTTGGTGTCGATGCAGCCAAGTCCGAGCATCTTATCGCTGTTCTTCAAAGCGCTGGACTCCAGCACATCGTCGTTCTTGTCGCCCATGAATCCATGCGACAGCATCGTGAGGCCCTGCCAGGATAGCAACTGCGGCAGTATCGGGCCGACAGTTCCACAGACGTGCATGGCAACCGGCACATGCAGGCCCTGCGCGATGTGCTCGACGGCTTTCTGTGCAATGGCCATTGGTGCGCCCACCGACAGGTACGGTTCGTCGATCTGGATCCACTCCGCCCCTTCAGCTTCAAGCGCGCGCGCGATGTCGAGCAGGGCATCAGCAGTATGCAGGTACACGTCCTCGTCTCTGTAGCCGCTGTAGTGGGCTTTGATGCGTGAGGAGAAAACGAGCGTCACGGGCCCAGTGACCAATCCTTTCACCCGCGGGGTGAGGCTTCTCGCGAGGCGAAGATCCGACACGAATTCGTCGGGCCTGCCACGGCCAATCCTTCCCGTGATGACGCTCTTGCCATCGTAGCTGTACCCGTCGATCGCTCGCGCGAAATACTCAATCATGTCGTAGCGCGTCTGCCCGTCCGTGACCAGGTCGATCCCCGCTGCCAACTGGTCCTCCACCGCCATGCGTATGGCGTCTTCGCCCAACTCGCTGTACTTCAGTGGGTAACTGCCGATGACGGTTGTGAGCATGATTCTAGATCCTCCCGCATTGCGCCTTGTCGGGGATGGGTCGTGATGGCCCATGACGGCGATACTCAATTATTATACAGGCGCGCAGTGTGACGCGCAGGTGCTACCGGGGATTCTCTGGAGGCACGGAACCGTTCTTGGTGTCGGTAATACGCAGGCGGAACTGCTGCTTGACGGGAGGAGTGCCGTTTCTCAGCTCGGTGAAGCGTCCGATGGGAGCGGTGGAGACCGCACCGTCTGATCCGAGAAACATCATCATGGGGCGGCCGTCCTGGTCGATGAAGATATCGAGCACCTCGACCTCTACGCTGTCAACGCTGTTCGGATGGTACTGTGCCTTCATGGCGTTATCTGGATTGGAGCGACCAGGCAGCGATCCGGTGGGGACGAACCGAATCAGAGCGACGCATAGAGCTGCCCGAAGTCGATGCCGGCAATGCTTGTCTTTCCGTACTTCTTCTTGATCGACCGGCGTGCGCGGGTCAATTCCGGCGACCCGATGCCATTGTCCCGGGCGAGTTGTGCCTCCATGTAGGCCGCCAGGTCGTCAATGCCCTTTATCATCTCACCGTCTCTCGGATTGTACTGATCCTGATTGTAGCGAGCGCTGATGACATCGCTGCTGCAGTATACCTGTTGCCCGTCGAGGTACACCACGCTTCTGAACTCATCCTCGGTGAAAAGCCGCAATTGTGCATGCCACGCTTCCGGTATGAGGGGATAGACCTTCTCCTGCATCTCCTCCCGCTCATACGTCTTGATCAGCGAGTTGAGCCCTCTGACAGAGTGTTTCACCGGCGAGATGATGTCTCGTGTCAGTGCCTCCGGAAGGTCGTGAAAGAGTCCCGTGAAATAGTTGTTCACGGCTCTCCGTTCGCACGCCCCGATTTCAAGTGAGAAGAGGTATGATAGCATTGCGACGATCAGCATATGGCCGAGCACCGAGGTCTTCGGAATCCTGTGCACGTGGCTCCATCTCAACTGGAATCTGAGCAGGCCACAAAGGTCTACGAAGGCGCGGAGCTTCGGATAGAGCTCGAGATCACGCAGCCCGACCAGATCGTAGTACTGCTCCTGCTGATGTTCCAGCCTCGCACTGATTCGCTCCATTTCGTGTCCGAGGGGATTGGCTCGCCTGATGATCTCGAACTCCCATTTCGTCGCGAAGAAATGTGCTGCCTTCACTACGCGCTGGTGCGCCGGCTCTTCCCGTGCGGATAGATAGGAGCGAAAGCGGTCGCAGAAGGGCGCGCCGAGCGGCGCGATCATGTCTTCCAGTTCAGAGTAGACCCAGTCGTTCAGTTCCTGATACCTGACGGGGTCCTCTTTGATCTTGTAGAACACCTGCGGCTTGAGATCGGTGAGTACGAGCCGCTGGAGGTATTCAAACAGGCCTGATTCGATGAGTGCGGCCCAACTCCAGCCTGCGGTGCGTTCCTCGTACTTGCCCAGCACGTACGCTACCACCATCTTGTGCGCCTGCTTGTCGAGCTCAGTGAGTTCGACAGGCCGAATCTGGTCGTTCCAACGCTGCATGTATGCGGCATCGAACAACCGAAACAGAAACTTCCTGGTAAGCATATGTGCAACCTGCACGTGTACGCGCACTTGACATTATACACACCCTGTTGTCTTGAGTGAGGAGATATCCCATGTGGCCGCCGGTGTGAGGTTGAGGGCTGTGTGCACTGCCGTGATAGAATCTCACACGTTTGCGTTCATTAGAGAACCACCAGGAGGTGCGATCTTGTGGTTGCAGCAACCGGGTAAGATCAACGAACGAATCGATTTCCTCGGCACGCACGAACTGTGTTTCTATCTTGTACGCGGTGCTGATGCCATGATCGTCGGCGGCGGAATGAGTCATGCCACACCGTTTCTTGAGCAGCAACTGGAGGCTCTTGATCTGGACCCCCTGGCGGTCAAGTACCTCGTACTGACTCACTCTCACTTCGATCATTGTGGGGCAATTCCTTTCTTCAGGAGCCGATTTCCAAACCTCGAGGTCCTCGGTTCGGAGGCCGCCCGTGAGATCCTCTCGAAGCAGAAGGTTCTTGACTACAATGCGAAGGCCAACGATGATGCGGCGCAGCAGGAGGGGTTGTGGGACCGTTGCATGCACCTGTGTGATCGGCCTGAGGCGCTCGCTGTGGACAGGGTGGTCCGTGATGGGGACATCATCGACCTTGGTGATGGCGTCACAGTCCAGTTCTACGAGGTTCCGGGTCACAGCAAGTGCTGCCTGGCGACGTATGTTCCTTCGCTCAAGGCCTTATTCCCGACCGACACGATGCCTCAACCGGTGAATGACTGGCGTGAACTGTCATACCCATCCGCCCAGTACGATTTCGGGTCGTACGTCGCATCCCTCGAACGTCTGAACAGGTTCGACGTTGAGATCCTTGGACTGGACCATTACGGGGTACTGCTGAACGAGCAGGCGCGGGAGTTCCTGCGTCTCGGACTGGAGCGCACGCTCGCCTTTCGCTCGCTGGTTCTTGAGCGCTACGCCGCATCTCAGGATGTAGATGCGGTGGCCGAAGAGGTTACCGATGAGGCGCT
>PWUO01000122.1 GCA_003562555.1 Dehalococcoidia bacterium | reverse complement strand
CAGGGTGAGACGATCGGTGTGTTCGGCGATTTCGATGTCGACGGCGTCACCGCAACCCTCGTCATCCGCGAGGCACTCACATGGCTGGGAGCACGGACAGTAGCGCACATCCCAAATCGGTTCACACAGGGTCACGGACTTCATGCAGCAGGGATCGAATGGCTGCGTGACCAGGGCGCCACCCTGGTGATCACCTGCGACTGCGGCATATCGGACCTCGGCGAGGCGGACAAGGCGGCCGCAATGGGCGTGGACCTCGTGATCACAGACCACCACGTGCCGCTGGCACGCCTTCCCAGGGCAGTCGCCGTGGTGAACGCGAAGCGCAACGACAACCGGTACCAGTACACCGAGTTCGCAGGTGTGGGTATCGCATTCAAGCTGATGCAGGCTGTGTATCACGGACGCAACGATGCAGCCCGACTGAACGAGTTGCTCGAACTGGTGGCCCTCGGCACCGTGGCCGATATGGTCGCACTGACCGGAGAGAACAGGCGCTTCGTACAGAAGGGTCTGCAGGTCCTCAACAACACCGGGCGACCTGGACTGCAGGCACTGATACGTGTGTGCGGCCTCACCCCCGGCAGCATTACCTCGGGCGACATCTCGTGGGCGCTGGGACCCCGAATCAACTCGTCCGGCCGCATCGATGACGCGGCGATGAGTCTTCGACTGCTCGAGACGACCTCGCCGGAGGAAGGCGAGCGCCTGGCATCTGAACTTGATGTCATCAACAGCCAGCGACAGCAACTGACGATGGAGGTATACGAACACGTCGCAGCTAAGCTGGCGGCATATTCTGACCGTCCCCTGCTATTCGCCTCGGATGCATCGTACCCGGAGGGTGTCATCGGACTGGTGGCGGGGAAGATCTCGAAGGAATACTATCGGCCAGCAGTAGTGGTCACCGAGGGCGATGACGTATGCCGTGGCAGTTCACGCAGCATTCCCGAGTTTGACGTCGCCAGGGCACTGGAGTCCTGTGGCGACCTGCTCACAAGCTTCGGTGGACACCCGATGGCGGCAGGATTTGCCGTTACACGCGAGAACCTTCCGGCACTCGAGGAGCGCATGGTCGATCTCGCCACACGACAGTTGGACGGCCTTGATCTTCATCCTCGCCTCGATATCGATGCGGAGGTACGACTGAAGGCGCTCAGTGGCACCACATTCCAGGCGTTGCGCGTCCTGGAGCCATTTGGACAGCAGAACCCGGAGCCGGTCTTCCTGAGCCGTGGCGTCGAAGTGGTCGAGTGCCGCAGCTTCCGCAATCACGAGAAGTGGACCAGCCTGAGACTGAGGCAGGATGGAGTAATCTACGACGCGGTGGACTTCCGGACGCTGCGTGGCCCGGACGATATTCCCCCACTTATCGACGTGGCCTACAACCTGCGGCTCCGCCGCTGGAACAACGAAGAGGTGCTGCAGGCCCATATCCTGGACCTGGAGCCGTCAATTGTCGACTGACGCGGTCTCAGCCCGGGAGGCCGCCAGGTAGCGGCGCCACTTCATCACCAGGATCGGCACACAAACCACTATGATAATCAGCCCAAATACCTGTGCCTGTTGCAGTCCGAGTGCGTAGGGCACATTCGTCCTGAAATACCGCACCGCGAAATCGCCCACCGCGTACAGGATCAGGTAGGTGAGGAACGAAGCCCCGTCCGGCTTGCTGCGCTTCCGCATGAAGAACACCACACCGAACACCACCAGGTTCCACAACACCAGGTATAGCTGCGCGGGATGCACAGGTACGCCCTGTATCTCGGCGAAACTCAGGGGATGCCTGTAGACAACCGCCCAGGGCAGCGACGTTGGCCCGCCATGACAACAGCCATTGATGAAGCAGCCAATCCGGCCGATCGCCTGTCCGAGAGGTGCGGCGATGGCGACCGCGTCACCGACCCGTGCCATGCGCGACCAGGGGATCCGCGCCACTCGTGTATAGATGAACGCGGCAAGGGGTACGCCAAGGATCGCGCCGTACAACCCCAGTCCGTCGAATCCGAACCAGTTGATCGGCTGCCCGGGGTTCGCAATCATATGGTCGACCACGTGGACCACCCTGGACATCACCAGGCCACCGATCAGGCCCCAGAGGAACAGGCTGAAGAGCATCTCCTCCGAGATACCCAGGCGACGTGACTCACGATGCATGACGAGGAAAATGGTGAGTACTGCGAGCGACACCATGATGCCATACCAGCGCACGGTGAGGTCGCCAAGAGTGAATGCAACGGGATTCCAGTCAGCAATGATCATATGCGAAATCCGGTCCGCCTTGATTCGCTTCGGGGTACGAACCGGCCAGTCGTAATCCTAGCACAACTTCACGAACTCGCCGATTGAGAACGGCCGACGCGGAAATAGGCCTACTCCGAAGACTTTGGACACCGTCGCCGCGCCCGAGGCGTCAGTCTCCCGTCCCCAAATCGCAGAACCATTCAAGCATGTCGACGGCTCCCTGCTTGTCCAGCGGCTCGTTGTTATTACCGCATTTCGGCGACTGAATACAGCTGGGACAGCCATCGGCACACGGACACTCGCGGACGAGGGTAAGCGTCGCCCGCCAGAGTCCGCCAACCATTGAGAAACCCATCTCCGCGATACCAACGCCGCCGGGATACGCGTCATACACGTACACTTGCGGAACGCCGGTGTCGATGTCATGAGGTGTCGACACGCCACCAATATCGTTCCTGTCGCACAACGCAAACAGAGGTAGCACGCCGATCGACGCATGCTCACACGCATGCAGGGCGCCGTCGAGGCTCGCGCCGCGCGTCGACACACGTTCGATCGCGCCCGTGGGAACATCGAACCAGAACGCTTTCGTCGAAAAGGTCGTCTCCGGCAGATCCAGTGGTACTTCTCCGAGCGATTCCTCCGTATACTGGCGTCGCTTACGAAACGCCACCACATGCGTCGTCACCTGAACAGTGCCGAGTCGCACGGTTGCCTGGCCGTATCGCTTCTCACCTTCGACCGAGGTGACTCGAATGTCGCTAAGCTCACGGGCCACCGTGTAGTAGTCCACCTCCTGCGGCTCCGACCATGCTATCCTGGCGCGCAAGTCCAGGTCCCGCACTACATATGCATCTCCCTGGTGCAGGTACACGGCTCCGGGATGCAGCTGCGAGAGCGCCACTGCCCCATCTACGGTTTCCAGCAGCACGCCGCGCGACTGATCCATCACCTGGTACGACGCTCCGACCGACCGGATGTTCACCTGTAGCGCCGGGTAGTCCAGTCCTGTATCCGGATAGATTCTTCCTCGCCGTTCACGCAGCAGCCCCCTGGACAGCAGCCGCTCCACTGCACCCGGTGCCAGTTCGTCGATAGCCTCCACCTCTTCACCCATGAGCGGCCTTTCCCACGCGGCGCACAACAGGTGAGGCTCCAACACATGCGGATTCCCCGGATTAATGAGCGCTCTTTCAAACCGACGGGCGAAGAAGAAGGTAGGGTTGCGCATGAGATACTGGTCGAGCGGGTTGTCCTGAGCCACCAGAATGCTCAGAGAGGGATTCCCTCCACGACCACTCCTGCCAGCCTGCTGCCACGCACTGGCCATGTTGCCTGGATAGCCAGCAAGCACAGTGGCATCGAGGTCTCCGACATCTACTCCCAGCTCCATGGCGCTCGTCGCCACCAGTCCATCGAGTTCCCCCGTGGCAAAGCGTCGCTCGATCTCACGACGGTCCTGCGCCAGGTAGCCCGCGCGATAGGGTCGTATGCGCGACGCAAGTTCGTCCGGCAGGCGCTGCCGTGCATAGATGTAGATGAGTTCGGCAAGCCGGCGCGTACGTGCGAAGACGAGGCTGCGCACCCCTCTTGCAACCAATTTGCAGAGGAACGAACTCGCCTCACTGTTGTGACTGCGCCGCAAACCACGCTGCGGATCCGTGAGGGCGGGATTCCACAGCGCGAAGTACTTTTCGCCATGAGGCCCATCTCCTCCTTCGACAAGCTCGAACTGCACACCACACAACCGTCCTGCGTGTTCCTGTGCATTCGCTATAGTGGCAGAGCAACAGATGAACACCGGATCGCTTCCGTAAATCAGGCAGACTCTTCTCAGGCGTCGAATTATGTTCGCTACGTGCGAGCCGAGGATGCCGCGGTACACGTGGGATTCATCCAGTACCACATACTTGAGGCCATGCAGGTAGCGCGACCATAATGAATGATTAGGCAGCACACCAAGATGCAGCATGTCTGGATTGGTGAGCACGATACGAGCGCGCTTTCGTATGACGGAGCGTGATTCCACGGGCGTATCACCGTCAAACGTCTCGATCGCCGACACGGGTAACAAACGGGGGCTCGCCAGTCCACGCATGCTGCGCAGCTGGTCCTGCGCGAGCGCCTTGGTGGGGAAGAGGTAAAGCGCAGTGGCGTTCCTGTTCTCGACCAGATCATGCAGCGTCGCAAGCTGATAGCAGAGACTCTTGCCGCTGGCGCTCGGAGAATTGACGACTACATGAACTCCGTCCAGCAGAAGGTCCACAGCCTTCGCCTGGTGGCGATAGAGATCACTGATGCCGGCTGACCGAATCCGCTTCGCCAGTGCAGGTGCAAGCTCGTGCCCCAGAGTGCCATAGACAGGCTCCGAGGCAGGAATCCGCTCTAGATGTACCAGTTCCCCCTGGTAATCAGGGGCGCTGATAAGCTGGTGCACAAACGCAGATGGCAGCATCAGTCCCGTTGCAGAGCGGGAATCACCTCCACCTGGACGCCAAGAATCTCTATATCCGGATAGCTCTCAAGTACGAACGCGACCGCGTGGTCGATCGTCTCCCGAGCGTGGTCCGCACGATTGCTCACGTATGCCAGTCCAATGGTGCACACCTGCCACAGGCCCTGTCCGTCGACCTCGGCTGCGGTGACATGAAAACGATTCTGGAGCCGTCCGGTGATGGAATGCACGATTTGTCGCTTGCCCTTTAGAGAGTGATTCTCCGGCAATCGAAATGAGAGGGTGCAGACGGCGACGTTCATCGAAGTGTTTCCTCTGCCTCAGTATCACGGCGCGGCTTCGTCGACCAGTCCCTCCACGTTCAAACCCAGCGCCCGACAAGCGACATCCTCGATATCGGCCAGGATCAGCTCAGCAGCGATGCCAGCCGCATCAGTGATTATCTCGCGGCAGTGCAGCGCATGATCCCGGCAGAGCCAGTTGTCGCGCCACTCAGCTGTCAGATCGCGACACAGTGTTGAACCATAGTCCTGTGCGATTCGGTTTGGCAGCTGGTTGAAGATACGGTAGAGGCCGGGACGGCCGTAAAGCTGTTCCTTCGATCTTAAGGCAATCTCATGCCCTTCAGCTTCTGGAAGCGTCCGCCGACCATGCACCGCGCTCATGCCGAGCACCGCTCCACTCACCGCACCGCAGGTGTCGCCGTACAAACCAACTCCCCCACCGAACCCGGTGGCAAGCCTCACGAGATCCTGCTGCAGATCCAGATCGAGCTCGCCCAGCAACGCCTCGAACACGGCCTCGGAGCAATTGTAGCCGAGCGAGAAATTGCGCCGCGCCCGCTGTCGCACCCGCTCAATGATTTCTTCCCGGTTCACCACAGTTTCTCCACATTCATCCGAAGTATAATAGGTCACGCGGCGGTCGAGTTCAAACATGACGTATTCAGTTGAGTGGATCGATGACCATATAAGGTTGCTGGACCAGCGTCTGCTGCCGAAGCAGGAGCGATATCTTGACCTCTTCTCCAGCGACGAAGTGGCAGCGGCCATACGCGACATGACCGTGCGCGGCGCACCCGCTATCGGTGTGGCTGCAGCGTACGCGGTTGTACTGGCAGCACGCAGTGCCCCGCATGCAGATGTACGTGAAGCGGTCGGGAACGCCATCACGTCCCTGAGTCAGACGAGGCCAACCGCCGTGAATCTGTTCGCCGCGCTTCAGCGAATGCAGCGCGTACTGAGTTCGTGTCCTTCTGAGGATCTCATCAAATCCCTGACAGTCGAAGCGGTGCGTATTCATGAGGAGGAGATCGCTTCATCAGAGCGCATCAGTGAGTTGGGAGCCTCCCTCATACCCGGTGGCGCCACCGTACTGACGCACTGCAATGCGGGCATGATCGCCACAGCAGCACATGGCACGGCACTCGGAGCGATTGTCGAAGCGCACCGCCAGGGCAAAATCGAGCGCGCGATAGCAACCGAAACACGCCCTCTGCTCCAGGGTGCCAGGTTGACGGTATGGGAGCTCGTACGCGAAGGAGTAGCCACTACACTGATCACCGATTCGATGGTGGGCCATTTCATGCGCACTGACCGCATTGACTGCGTGATGGTGGGTGCCGACAGGATAGCTGCCAACGGAGACGTAGCCAACAAGATAGGCACCTACAGCATCGCCGTGCTTGCGAAGGCTCACCGCATCCCGTTCTACGTGGCAGCCCCCTCAAGCACCATCGATCTGTCGCTCCGCAACGGTGACACGATAGAGATAGAGCAACGGGACGTGAGCGAGATCACCACAATCGCCGGAACTGAGGTTGCAGATGCCGGCGCAACCGTGTGGAATCCAGCCTTCGACGTTACTCCCCACCAACTGGTAACCGCCATCGTCACAGAGCACGGTATACTTATGACACCCCTGAGAAGGGGCTTGCGAATGCTCGCCGGACAAACCGGCGGAAGGAGGAAGTGAATTGGCTATTTACGAGTACTACTGTCCCAAGTGCAGGACCGTATTCCAGTTGCAGCGTTCGATGACGGAGTACGACAAGCCAGCGTTGTGTCCCGGGTGCGGCGCCGAGTCGGAACGCCTGATCTCCAGTTTCGCTTCCAAGATCGGGTATAACCTGCAGGTTCCGGCGAAGGAGCCGTTCAGGAAGCTTGATTAACGGACGGAGGCATGCGATGGATCTCTCACCCAGAGCCAGGGAACGACTGGAACGAATAGGATCCCTGTCCGACACAGAACAGCAGCACCTGCAAAGAGAGCATGAGGTGGAGGCAGTGCTGTCGCAGTTCTTCACCAGCAACATGACTACTGATGAATTGTGGCAGCAACTCAAATCGCTGTCCGCGACATACGGCGCAATGATCGTGAAACAGACGCAGGAACGTATTGCCGAGACGATTCGGCTGCAGATGAATGACGGCGATTTCGAGACACGGAAAGCTGCCGTCATGGCGCTGGAGACCCTTAAGGATTCGGGCAGCTACACCACAATCGAGAGTCTGCTCGGGTCCATTGTGTCGCTTCGCCAGCGGTACAACGAAGTCAAACAGCAGGCGCTGGAGCAGGTACGTGCACAGATGGAGGGGCAGGTGAGGGCGGCGGCAGAACAGGCGCGACGCCAGGGCATGCTCGTCGACACCGCAAGCGCCATCGAGGCGAACATCATGAACAGCCAGGAGTGGAGGGAGTTCATCTCGCGCCACGATGCCGCTGCACAGAATACACTGGACGATTACCTGTCCCGACTGAAAGCGACGTTCTAGCAGCACAATTGCGGCGCTCTCTCCTCTGCAGACCGACACATGTGACTGCGCCACACAAGGGGTTCACGTCTGTTCTGTGAACGCCGCAGTCACACACATGGGCGGCAGGCACGATCGTTTCCGGCAACCACAAGCACGGCCATGCACGCGCCGCAACAACGGATTCCAGGCAGGCATCCCCCCGGAGAGACCCTTCTTCTCATTGCACTTGGGCGTACCGCGCATCGACCCAGGACACATGCGTGATGCCTGATCGGCCCAGTCAGGACGGTCGATATGAGCATCACGATCCTTCTGACCCTATTGACTTATGCAACCATGATGATTAGTATGACCATACTGGTCATTATGGTTCTAATGGTCACACAGACCATATCGCCCATGATGACTATACTGCCTGCGAACGAGGAGGAGAATAATGCTTAAGAAGATCTCGGCGCAGAAGGCCCGGCAGAACTTCGGGGAACTGATGGACGAAGTGCGACTGCGGGGCGACAGGTACATCGTCAACCGGGGAGAGAAGCCACTTGTCGCGGTCATCCCCGTTGAGGAGTACCTCGCCTGGGAACAGGCACGCGAGCGACTGTACAGCCGGATACTCGAACTGCGTGAGCGGAACCGCATGCAGGATGCGGCGCAGCTCGAAGTTGAGATTCGGCAGGCGGTTGCAGCTGTGGGCTGACGTCCCCGTATCTCGCACAATATGTGGAGAGTGGTACTCGATCACGTCGTACTTACGAGTGCGCTGCTCAATCCGCACGGCCCTCCGGCGCGGTTAGTGGATTTCGCGCTTCAGGGAAGGCTGCGCCTGTTCGCCACGCCGCGAATGATGGCGATGCAGAGTCGGGCGTTGCGCAGCGACGGCCTTCGCGAACGGCACGGTATGACGGACCGCGAACTGTCGCGGTTCATGGCAGACCTTCCCGTGCTTCTCTGTTTCGTGAAGGACTCGGAACGTGGGGGCGCACGACGGAGCACGGCGTCGGAACTGCTCTGCTGTGCGTCACAGAGTCACGCTGATTTCCTCGTAACATCGCTACCGCTCATATCAGTTGCCGCAGAGCAGGCAGGAACGCAGATAGTTACGGCCGACCAGCTCGTTAAGCTGATCGGCCGTGGTGTCCTGTGAGGGCCTAACGGCTGATGCGGGTACTGCCACCCTTTAGGAGCGTCTCAACTTCCTGCAGCGTACACCAGTTGATGTCGCCGGGTATCGAATGCAACAGCGCAGCGTACGCGTTTCCGTAGCGCAGGCCTTTCTCCACATCACCAGTGATGTAGCCATAGAGGAACCCGGATGCAAACGAGTCGCCCGCGCCCACACGATCGATTATCTCAACATCGTACGTTCGGTCTTCGAAGACCTTGCCGCCTGAATAGACAATCGCCGTCCACTCGTTGTGCAGCACGCTGAGATCGGTGCGAATCGTGATACAGACCACCTCGAAGCTGAACTGCTCGGCCAGCTTCCTGGCAACCTCCTGGTAACTGTTGCCGGTGATCTTCAAGACCTTCGCCGTATCCTCCTCGGTAGAGATGAGCACATCGACGTACTCCATCAACGGCACCATGCACTGGTGTGCCTCTTCCTCAGACCACAGTCTCACGCGGTAGTTCAGATCACAGGCCACCTTGCAGCCCATCTGCTTTGCCGTCTTGAGCGCCTCTAGCGTGGCATCCGCGGCAGACTTACTAAGCGCCGGCGTGATGCCCGTCGTATAGAACCACTTCGCATCCTTGAGAATGGCTGCCCAGTCGAACTCCCCAGGCTTGACCTTGCTCATCGCTGAGTGTGCTCTGTCGTACACTACCCTGCTTGGGCGTGGATTCGCCCCGAACTCCACGAAGTAGATGCCAACTCTGTCGTCTTTCGTCCACAAAATGTGGGATGTATCCACGCCCTGTTCGCGAGCTTTGTTTCTTATGTAATGGCCCAGCGAATTATCGGTGAGCTTCGAGACCCATGCGGTATTGAGTCCAAGCCTGCTCGCATTACAGGCGAGGCT
>PWUO01000103.1 GCA_003562555.1 Dehalococcoidia bacterium | reverse complement strand
GTAAGCGTAATGGAGACTGGAGCGTGACACACGGTGCATTTCTTGTTTTTCCTCGTCAAGTAGTTTCGCTCGTGGGACCTCACGGTTTGGCCGTGGACGCCACTGTGCCAACGACGCGTAAGCGCATTGTACCCCTTCGACGGTGCAATGTTGGAGTCGACGGCGCGATTATGGCAGCATCCGCCGGATGGACGCGCAAGAGGGCCGTATGCAGGAATCGGATCGCATCAGCGCTCCCGAGGGCTATCATCGGTGGTATTACGACCAGCGAATCTGGGAACGTGTTCACTGGATGGGGGTTCCGTGTCTGAAGTCGGTTTCCGACATGTGGAACTACCAGGAGGTGATCTCTCGTCTGCGTCCGTCCCTGATCGTGGAGTTCGGAACCCGCTATGGTGGGGCCGCGCTTTATTTTGCCACGATCGGAGCGCTTGTGCGCCCCGGCTGCCGGGTCTTCACTGTGGACTCGGATCACACCGATCTTCGTCCCGATGTTCGGCGACACCCTGCGATCGAAACCCGCCTTGGGCGTTCCACCGATCCGGGCGTTCTCGAACGGCTGCGCGCGCTGCGCCGGAACCACCCGGGTCCGGTGTTCGCGATCCTTGACAGTGATCACAGCAAGCGCAACGTGCTCGCCGAAATGCGGGCACTGCGGGATTTTCTCGTTGCGGGTGATTATCTTGTGGTCGAGGATGGCAACATCAATGGCCACCCCGTTCTGCCGGGCTGGGGCGAGGGTCCATGGGAAGCCATCCAGGAATACTTCGCGGAGTACCCGGGAGACTATGCCCGGGACGAGGAAACGGAACAGCGTTTCGGCTTTACGTTTGCGCCGCATGGCTTCCTGCGGCGCTTGTAGCGCCACCCAGCGTACGCGTTCCCAATACCGTGTCTGCGATCCCCATCCTGACCTACCATGCAACGCGCGTGGGCAGCGGACAGTATGGCTCCGATGATATGGTCACGCTTCGGGAGGATCTGCGCATCCTGTGGCGGGCGGGCTGGAAGATCGTCCCGCTCCACGATATCGCGCGTGCGGTTGTCAAGGGAACGGCCGCCGAAATGACTCGGTGTGTCGGACTCAGCTTTGATGATGGGACCGATCTGGACTGGCGCGATGTAGACCACCCTGCACTGGGGCGACTGCGTGGGTTGGCCGGGATCCTTAAGGACATTGCTTCGGAGACCTCCAGGCCCCTGCCGCACGCGACGAGTTTCGTTATCGCGGGTCCGGAGCCACGGCGCGAACTGGATGTCCGTTCCCTGAGTGCCGCTGGCTGGTGGAATGACGATTGGTGGCTGACCGCCGTGCGTGGTTCCCTGGCCATCGAGAACCACTCCTGGGATCACAACCACGAGCAGGTCTCTGCGCCGCCAGGGGAAAGCGCGGCGCGCGGTACCTTTTTGACGGTCGATTCCTGGGCGCAATGCGACCACCAGATCCGGCAGGCCGCCGACTATATCGACCGCAAGCTTTCGCCGGTGCATCGCTGCAGCCTGTTTGCGTACCCCTATGGCGAGTACAGCGACTTCTTGGTCGAGTGCTACTTGCCCGAACACCGGCACGAACATCGCCAGCAGGCCGCCTTCACCACCGCTGGAGAGCCGGCCCACGCCGGCAGCGACTGCTGGCGGATTCCCCGGTTCGTTTGTGGCCAGCACTGGACGACACCGGAGGACCTGCAAGCCATCCTGCGGGCCTGCGCTTAACGCGCACATGGCCTTTGCCCGTTCTTTTGAGCCAGGACCGATGCTTCCCGACGGGCTGCCAAGGCCCGCTCGCGGACTTTCTGCGACAGGTTGCTAGAATCCCCAGATGCGCCGTACATCTCGACCCAGCAGGCCTTCGAGTTCCTGCACGTCCTCGCGATACGTCTCGGCGAGCTGGTGCAGCGTGTCAGCGTCAATGATCAGCCGTTCGGAGGATGCGTCCATCGTCGCGTGGATGCCTTCGCAGGTCCTGCGTCGAGCAGAACCTGCGTATATCGGTACGCCGAGCCGCGGGGGCAGGAATCCCTCGTTGACCCCCAGGAAACGATAGACGCGGCGCATGGCCTCGGCTGGCATCCGTGCGATGTCGTCCTCCATGATCAGGACGCAGAAATTCTCCCGAGGATAGGCCCTTAGCCAGTTCCGCAGGTGTCGGGCGTAAAAGCCCATGTCGATCAGGCCCGCGTACCCGCCGGCTTCCAAAAGCGGTGTCTCCGGACTCAGGTCGCCCTGGCGCACATGGTGAAACCAGGCCGATACCGCCCGGTCGACGGGATTGCGCAGGCATAACAGCAAGCGGGTATCCGCCCCCAGCGTTGCGCGTACCCGCTCCGGAATCGCAGTCTCGAACCCTTCCGGCTTGCGGTCCCATTTCGATCCGCTCGCCGTCCAGAAATAGGCCGCCGTACTCTCGCCCCGCACGTTTCCCGTTTCCGGCGCCTGCGGGTACTGCGCGGCATAGTCGGCCAGCGCTTTGTCGGTCCGGGTTGCCCGGTAACAGAAAAATCCCCCATCCTTGCCTGCAGGCATCGCGATCCGGGGGTGCCGGGCCAGGCACTCGTGCAGCCAGGTGGTGCCACATTTCTGTGCCCCGATCACCAAAAAATCCGGAAGTGCTCTCATGCTGCCCTCTTTTCGAGCGCGACGCGGCTGCGTGGCGAGGTTCTCACGAGTCCTGGAGAGCCCCTGTTTTGCCGAGTAGGATAGCGCCCGTTCCCATCGTCCGCCTCGGTCCGACGCCGGCCGACTGCGCGTGGCTCGAACGGCAAGAACTTACCCGCCGTGCGTCTGGTCGTTATAATGCGCTTCCTTTCAGAGGCGCGGCCGGCTTGAAATGCCGGCGTGACTTCCGCCATTTCTCAATATCCAGTACGAGGTTCTTAATCCATGCGTCGATCCAAAGCCCTTTACGGTGCCCTATTGTCGTGTTCCATGCTGCTGCCCGCCATCGCTTATGCTGACGCCGGCAACCGCGTCCTGATCAGTCAGGATGACGTCACCGTGACTGAGGAGGATCTTGAGCGTTACATCGAGGTGCGCATTCCCGAGCGGCAACGCATGGCTGCGCTGGATCGCCCCGGTGCGGTGCGCGAGTTGATCGGCCAGTTGTTCATCATTCGCGCTCTCGCGCGGAACGCAGAAGAGGAGATCGACGTATCCGACCCGGAACTGCAATGGCAGATCGATTTCCAGCGGGATCGCGTTCTCATGGACGCACTGATCCAGCAGGCCATCGCGGCCGATTCGGCCCGGGTGGAGTGGGCCACCCTTGCCGAAGAACATTACCGGGCCAACATCGAAGAGTTCGCAACCGAGGAACGGGCGCGCGCATCGCATGTCCTGATCGGCACCGACGAGCGCACCGAGGACGAGGCGCGCGCTCTGGCCGAGGAGATTGCCGGGCGCGCGCGCGCCGGCGAGGACTTTGCCGAGCTGGCGCGGGAGTACTCCGACGATCCCTCGGTCGAGCGCAACGCGGGTGACCTTGGCCGCTTTACGCGTGGCCGCATGGTCCCTGAATTCGAGGAGGCGGCCTTCGCGCTGAGCGAAGAAGGGGAGGTCAGCGATCCGGTGCAGACGCAGTTCGGTTTTCACGTGATTCGTCTGCACTCACGGCAGGACAGCTCGGTGCGCCCGTTCGAGCAGGTGCGGGATCGAATCATCCGTGAGCTTCAAGAAAAACAAGCAAGCGATGTGCGACAGGAAATTGTCGAGCGTGTCCGGGTGGACGGCCGGATCGAGGTCAACCACGAGGCAGTGGCCGAGCTGGAGGAGTCGCTGCGTGTGGAGCGGTCCGGCCGCGCCTCGAGGGATGTCGATGCACAGACTGCCGATTGAAGGCGCTGCGCATAGTATTGCCGGGGTGTTACCCATGGTCCCATGTAGCGAGGGTTCCCCCGACCTGACGATTCTTCCCGCCCGGCCCCGGATCGGAAGCGCATGTGCGAAACGTCTCGCGCCGGTTTTCTTGTACTGGACGTGGTACGGGATACCGAGGGGATGACCACCCCCGACACGTTTTCTGGGTCGCGTATCCATGTTGGGGTCGGCACCTTCCGCGTGCACGAGCTGGGGCCGGATCCGGAGAGAGGTACGGTAGGTGCGGTAGGGGATGGCAGCCATAACCTTGCCTACTGGTTCGAAGAAGGCCTGGTGGAGCCAAGGAAGGCCCATGAGGTGGTGGATCGGGGTTGGTGTTCGGTGTCCATGGCGGTTCCCGCGCAGTGGCGCAAGCTGCGCGCCGACTTCCGCCAGCAGGTGCTGAATGTCCCGTTCGCGGATCTGCTGACGCGTTTGCGACCCCAGCGCGTTCACGTGGAGGCTTTGCACGGTTGTACTCTGGATCTTCCGCGGTTGGCGCGTTGGCTGGGATGCCCCGTGCAACTCTCGTTGCCGCAGCCGCATGAGCTTCGGGCTCTGCCCGAACGGACGTTCCATTGGGTGGCCGCCGCCATGTCCGCCGCCACCGCGCTGGATTTGCCCCCGGGGCTTTCGGCAGAGGATTATCCCGATGCCTTGATCTTTCGGGAGCCATCCGAGGCGGAGGCCGCTGCCCCGTCGGCGGGTGGCCGGGAGGCGGGGGGGCTGGACTATGCGATGTACGAGTTCGTCCTGCGCGACCATCCGTTACTCTGGCGTATGCAGGAAGGCTATGCCCGCTTCTTCGAAGGCTGTACCGATATCCTCGATGTGGGCTGTGGTACCGGGGTGTTTCTGGGCATCCTCGAGGCAGCGGGTCTGCAGGCGCAGGGAGTGGATCGCAATCCGCCCATCGTCCGATATGCGCAGGAACTCGGGTTTGATGTTTACGAGTCGGATGCGCTGGACTGGCTGGAACGGCACCCCTGTTCCTACGATGGCATCTATTGTTCGCATTTCGTCGAGCATCTGGCAATCGATGGGGTCGAGCGACTGTTGCATCTTATGGCGCGGGCCTTGCGGCCGGGGGGGCGCGTCGTACTGGTATTTCCCGATCCGGAGTCGATCCGCAGCCAGTTGCTGGGGTTCTGGCGCGATCCGGAACACGTCCGCTTCTACCATCCGGAGCTCATTGAGCTGATCGGGCGGTCGCTCGGGCTCGACTGCGTGTGGCACAGCCATCGGGAAGGGGTGACGCACGATGTCGTTGCGTTCCCGTCGGCGCCTTCGGTCGATGGCCTGCCGCCGGATGGCGTTCGCGACTCGCCACCCCCGCCTCCGGTCCAGCCATCGACGGCCGCACGGCGGGGCCTTGCGCGCGGGCTTCGCACGCACATTCTGCAATTCCTCGGGCTTGCACCAGCGAGTACCGTGCGCCGGCTCGAAGACCGGCTGCACGCCAGTGAGCGACACCTGGCTGCGCTGGAGACCACGCTCGCGCAGAGTCGCGAAACGCTCGCCTGTATCCGTGAAGACACCCGACGTTTATGGCAGGTGAATCAGACCTGGGCCTGGGAGGATAACGCGGTTCTGGTCTTGCGACGACAGGAGCGTTCGGAGTCGGAGGAGCCGTCCGGAAATGGCTGATCCGACCCTGTCGGCGTCGCCCTCGATGGGTCGTTTCGGGTCGATGGGGCGTCCACGGGTGCTGCAGATCCTGCATGGTGGAACCGGGGGCTTGGGTGTCGCGGTGGACCTGCTGGAGCAGCAGACCGGGGACCGGTTCGAACACTGGTGCTTGGGTGTGGAAGCGGGATGCTGGCGCGTGCTTGGGCGGGGTGATGGGGCCGGCGAACGCTTGTTCCTGCGTGATGCCGGCGCGCTGCGTCGCCTGGTTCGCCGTCTGGGAGTCGATCTGGTGCATGTGCACCACATCCTGGGCGATCGCCGGCACCTGGCGCGCGCCCTGCGTCGACTTCCCATCCCCTATGGTGTCACAGTCCACGATTTCTATTTCGCCTGTCCGCGCATTCACATGGTGCCGCCAGGGCAGGTGTATTGCGATGCACCGACGATTCTGGATCGCTGCAGGGAATGCCTCGCACGGGACCCTTGCGTGCCGGTGGATATCGCGGACTGGCGGCAGGAGCATGGCGAGTTGCTGCGTGGCGCCGCCTTTGTGACGACCCCCACAGCCGATACCGCACGCGTGGTGATGCGCTACTGGCCCGACCTTCAGCCCCGCGTGGTCCCGCACGATTACCGCCCGCGCGGCCTGGACACCCCGATCGAGCCCGATCCGGATGAACCCTTCTCCGTCGGCGTCGTGGGGGCGCTGGGTCCGGAAAAGGGGGGCGAGATGGTCGAGCGTCTGGCAGAGGCCGCGCGCGCGCGCGATCTGCCGTTGCGATTGGTGGTGCTGGGAGATACCCATCGTCATGGCGGTCCGCAGTCACTGATGGAGGGCTGGCTGTTCGTGCACGGTAGCTACCGGCGCGAGGAGCTCCCACGATGGCTGCGGGAGTACCGGATCCGTCTCGCCGCGTTTCCGGCGATCTGGCCGGAGACATTCTGTCTGACGCTGTCCGAAACCTGGGCCTCGCGCGTACCGGCGCTCGTCCCGGCGTTTGGCGCTCTGGCCGAGCGGGTCAACGCCGCCCAAGGGGGCTGGACTGTCGCGGAATGGACGCAACCTGCAGCCTGGCTGGATGCCATCTTGCGGCATGCGCGGGACCCGGAGGCCCTGGCTGCGGCCGGCGAGCGGGGGTGCCGGTCGTTGTTGCCCGGTTACACGCGGCACCCGGTTGTTGCGCTCTATGCGGAGGCGATGGCATCCCCTGAGGCCGGCCGGGGATGACCCCGATCACGCCGGCGGGTTGCCTCGGGCCTCGCAAGCTGGCTGGCAGGACGTTCCAAGAGTAGTATGTGGCGCCTTGTCCAGGCAGGTCGCGCCTATTCGGCTCGTGGTCTGGAAGGATTCCACTTTTTCAACGACAGCGTGCTGACTACTCATGACAACTCAATCGAAACCGGCAACGGTCAAGGAGCTTTCGAGTCGCTTCATCGAACTCGCAAACGAGATGAAGGACGCGGGGCAGGACATCAAGCGCATTTCCTCCGGGTTGATGCAAGCATCCGCCATTTACGCGACCTACGCCGCGGCCGGGAACCAGGGCTATCTTCAGGAGAGCGGCGTGAAGAAGGTGGCCGATGTGTATGTGAACGGTCTGCGCGAAATCCAGCAGGTGAAGAAGGCCGCAGCGGAACAGCAGGGCCTCAAGCCTCGGGAGGCGATCGCCCCCATGCCAATTGACGACTCGGACCCGACGGGCGAGCGCTGATCCAGCATGTCCGTCTTCGGGTCCTGAAGGGCGCGTGGACGCCGGAGCGCCTTGCGGCCCTGGGTTGCTAACGTAATGTCCGCGGACAGGTAACGTTTCGATGTCGTTTCCAGCTCAATCCTACAGTGATGCAGTCGACGTGATTGTCCCGGTCTACCGTGACCTGAATATGACGCGCGCCTGCGTGGAGAGCGTGCTGCGGGCGACGCCGGCCACGCCGTTCCGGCTGCTGGTTGTGAACGATGCGACTCCGGACGGGGACCTGGCCGCGTGGCTGGCGGAACTGGAGTCTGACGGAAATCCGCGCGTGCTGGTCCTGCACAATGCGCGCAACCTGGGGTTCGTGCGCACCGTGAATCGCGGCATGGCGCAAAACCCGGATCGCGACGTGGTCCTGTTGAACAGTGACGCCCGCGTCCATGGCGACTGGCTGGATCGGCTGCGCGCCTGTGCCTATCGCGAGACGGACACGGCGACGGTGACGCCGCTGACCAACAACGGCACCTTGGCCAGCTATCCTGTGTTCATGGAGGACAACCCGGGTGTGCGCCCTGGGGACGCGGCAACGATCGACGCGCTGACGGCGGAAGTCAATGCCGGCATTGATGTGCGGGTGCCTACCGCTGTGGGGTTTTGCATGTACATCCGCCGAGCCTGCCTGGAACAGGTGGGGTTCTTCGACGCCGCGGCGTTCGGGCGCGGTTACGGCGAGGAGAACGAGTTCTGCATGCGCGCGACGGATGTGGGCTGGACGCACCGGCTTGCCGGCGATGTGTTCGTGCACCATCGCGGGGGCGTGTCTTTTGGGGATGCATCCGAGGGACTTAAGGCGAAGGCCGGAGGCGTCCTCGCGTCTCGTTTTCCGGACTACCCGGCAATGGTGGCTGAATTTGTGCAGCAGGATCCGGGCTGCAAGCTGCGGCGGAGACTGGATCTGGCGCGGCTGCAGGCCTCGCCGCGTCCGCGCGTGCTGTTCGTCTCGCACCGCCAGGGGGGCGGGGTGGCCCGGCATTGCGAGGATCTCGCGCGCCTCCTGGCCGACGACCAGGAGACCCTGGTACTGGAACCGGCCGACGCCGGCTGGCTGCAGCTTCGCTGGCTGCGTGCGGGCGAGGTATTCCGGCTGTACTTTCGGATGCCGGGGGAATACGGCGAGCTGCGTGATCTGCTCGCGGATCTGGCGTTATCCCGGGTGCACTTGCATCACATCATGGAACATCCACTGGCGGTGCTCCGCCTGCCACAGGATCTGGGTGTGCCTCTCGATTTCACCATCCACGACTATTACAGCATCTGCCCTCAGTACAATCTGACCGATGAGCGCGGCGACTATTGCGGCGAGCCCGACGAAGAGGGCTGTGCCCGCTGTCTGGCCCTGCGCCCCGCGCCCTGGGGGCTGGATATCGTCGCTTGGCGCATGCTTTTCTCCCGTCTGCTCACCGAAGCGGGGCGGGTGTTCGCTCCTTCGGAGGATGTGCGCGAGCGGATACTGCGTTACGTGCCAGGCGCCCCCGTGCGCACGCTACCGCATTGGACCGAGGGGAGCACGGGGGCGCACCCGCGGAGGCTGGAAGCTGCGCGTCGCGGGGGGCAGGAAGTCGTCCGGGTGCTGGTGCTGGGGGTGCTAAACCCGGCCAAGGGCGTTTATCTGCTGGAACACTGCGCGTGGGATGCCCGTCGCCGGCAGCTGCCTCTGCATTTCGTGGTGCTGGGCTACAGCGAGGTACCCATTGCCGGGCTGGACCAGCTCCCGCTGGAGCTGACCGGAGCCTATCGGCTGGAGGAATTGCCCGACCGAATCGCGGAGTGTGCCGCCGATGTGGTGTTCTTCCCCACGCGCGCCCCGGAGACATTCTCCTTCACCCTGAGCGAGGCTCTCGAGACCGGGCTGCCGCTGGTGGCCCCTCTGCGTGGGGCGTTCCCGGAGCGCACCCGGGGCGTGGAGCGCGTGTGTCTGCTGGACCCGGAGGCGGAGCCCGCCGCATGGAATGACCAGTTGCTGGCCAGTGCCCGGGGGCGAGGCGAGACCGACATGGCTTCGGAGATCTCCGCGTGACGCCCGCCGACTACCGCAAGGCCTTGCTCGAAGGGGTGCATCTCGAGGCGCCGCCGACGCCGGGTGCCGGGGCTCGAGACAGGTTGGTGCGTCGGGTGACACGCCCGCGCTGCGCGGGGCCGAACTTGTCGGCGGAACCCTTGATGCTGGCGCGGGCCCGGGCGTTGCGGCAGGTGTTTGCGCGTGCCCTGCCAAAGCCGGTTCAGGACGGGGGACTGGATGAATTCGAGGCG
>PWUO01000171.1 GCA_003562555.1 Dehalococcoidia bacterium | reverse complement strand
GAGCAGGAGGACCGCCAGCGATGGTGGATTACTACCGAGCCAGTTCAGCTTGCAGCCTCCTTGTCTTCTCAACGGACAGCGCGTGAAGCTGATCGCCGTCAAGGCACGATTTCTCTCCGGAATTTGCGTCGACGACCACTGCTCTGTTCGAGCAGGACATACATGGATCGAGGGACGCAAATGCAATAGGCACGTCAGCTATCTGTTGCCCCATCAGCATGGTCTTCGCTGCCTGAAGGTTGGCATACGTGGGTGCACGGATTTTCCATGCCTCCAGCGCCTCCGAGCCCGCGTTCATTCGCACGTAGTGCAAGTTCTCACCTCGCGGAGCTTCAACCCTTGCTACAGCCTCGCCCTCAGCCTTCTTCAGCAGCGCAAGGAGCTTCGCGATCTTCGGTTCTGTGAGCAGGGGGCCCTCCGGCATCGTGGCGATGCCCTGCTCGATGATCTCGATCGATTGTTTCACCTCAAGCAGTCTGACGATGATCCGGTCGTAGACGTCGCCCACCACCTCTCCAGTCACTACGTCCGGCGTTATGGCCTTCACGTTGAGATCAGCGTATCCCGAGTACGCATGGTCCTGGCGGGTGTCTATCGGGACCCCGCTCGCGCGTGCAGTGGGCCCAACGATGCACAGCTTCTTGGCCTCCTCCGTGGGGATGATGCCGACGCCACGCGTTCGCATTCGTACGGTCCGGTCATTGAGGAAGAGCGTCTGCAGTTCATTGAACACGGACTTGTAGTAATCGAGGGCTTCTCGAATCGCGGGCAGCTGTTCCTCGGTGATGTCACGGCGAATGCCGCCTATCTGGTACATGGCCTTGGAATTCCGGTTTCCGGTGAGGTATTCGGTGAGGTCCATCACCTTCTCACGTGCCTGCCATACGTAGTAGAACAGCGATTCAAATCCTATCTCATGCCCGGCAACGCCAGCCCAGAGGAGATGTGAATGAATACGCTCTATTTCAGCAACGATGACCCGTATGTACTCGGCCCTGGGGGGCACCTCGATACCGGCCGCCATCTCTATTGCCAGAACGAAAGCGTACGGATGACATGCGGAGCAGATGCCGCACACCCGTTCGGCCAGATAGATGGTCTGAACCGGGTTGTTGCGGTTCATCCCTATCCATTCGATGCCCCTGTGTACCTGGCCGGCAGCGACATCTACATCGACGATTTCCTCGCCGTCGATGCTGAGGTCGAGGCGAATCGGCTCGTGCAGCGCCGGATGTACCGGCCCAAGTGGCAGCGTGTAGCTGGTCTGTTCGATAGCATTACTCATATTGTATTCCCTGTCTGCCGGGGAGAACCTTCAGCATCTTCTCCGGACCCGTCTCGTCTCTGCGCCACGGGTAGACTCCCTCAGGGAAGTCGTCAGGAATGAACAGTCTGCGGTCATCCGGAATACCAGTCACGGCGACTCCCATCATCTCCTGTACTTCCCGCTCCGAGAAGATAGCCCCCGGTATAAGGTCGGTGATTGTCGGTATGGTAAGGTCCGTCTTAGGCAGCGTCACTCTGATGACCAGCGCGATAGCCTTGAGATGCTGCCCGTAGAAGAGGGAGAAGTGGTAGAGCAGGTCAACGGTATCGCCCCTGTCAACGGGACAGATTACGCTGAAGTGTGGCAACTCCTGCAGGTGATTAAGGTGAAGAATCGCCGTGCGGAATCCATCTCGTTCGACGTCAAGCCATACGGACGTATAGACGTTCTTCTTGTGCGCCAATTCTCGTTCATAGATGCGCGTATCGGTCAGAGCTCCATCCAGCGCGGCCTTGAAGCTCTTTACGACTTGTTCTGCACCAAGCATATCCATATCAGGCAGTTTTCTCCTTGACCGCGCCCTCGAGTTTGAGCCAGGCCTTGACGACGCCGTCGATTATGGCTTCAGGTCGTGGAGGGCACCCGAGGACGTACACATCGACGGGCACTATCTGGTCGATCGGGCCGATGAGATTGTACGATTCGTGGAACACATCGCCTTCGACGCCACAGTTGCCGATCACCATCACGACTTTAGGGTCGGGCGCTTGTGCGTAGATGCGGCGCGTCCTCGATTCCATCTGTCGTGTCACGGGCCCGGTCATGAGCAGGACATCCGCATGCCGCGGAGAGCCCACGAGCTTGATTCCGAAGCGCTCCACATCGTAGCGGGGAGTCAACGCAGCCACGATCTCGATGTCACACCCGTTGCATGAACCGGTGTTCAGGTGGTACACCCAGAGTGCCCGCTTGAACGAATTCATTCCCATAGCTAGTGTTCTCCCTGACTACAACAGGCCCGCCACGAGTATCGCTATGCCTGCGAGAGCGGTCAGTCCCAGAAGCCAGATAAGATAATCATTCACGATACCCGTGTGTGCACGCACCGTGGGATCGTAGTATCGCTTCATCGCCTCGAAGAAGCCCCAGTACATGTTGTGCGACCTGACATGACGCTGTGCCTCTTCTGGTACGTTCTCACCTGAGTAGTATATCTCTCCCTGGTCCGTGCCCTCTTTGAACTTCCCCTGTCCCCGACTTCGGTAAAGGTAGGCGATCGCGAGGGTAATGGCGAACGCAATGATCGCCACGATGGGGGCCCAGAACGTCAGCACCGGTGCGCTCATGGTCTATCCACCCCCCATTACTGCTGCGATGTATCCCGACTGGTCGAGCAGCGCGTCGGTAGCCGGGTAGATGATGGTATCCACCACCAGGCTCGGGAACAGGCTTATGAATACGGTGGCGAACGCGAGGATCCCCATGCCGATCTTCATCGAAAGAGGAACCTCACGTACTTCTCGGTACTCGGGCAGCGCCGGGCCGGTGAACGCAGACTGGAATACCTTGGTGAATGACGCCAGGGTCATCACCGAAACTATCAGCGCGATGATGGTGAGCATCGGGTTGAACAGATAGGTGGACTCGTAGATCATCAGCTTCGACGCAAATCCATTGAATGGCGGAACTCCAGATATCGCGAGGGCGCCAATGAGGAAGAACGCACACGTCCACTTCATCGTGCGGCCCATGCCACCCATCTGATTCAGGTCACGTGTGCCGAGTCGGAAGAACAGCGCCTCAGCGGTGAGCAGCAACAGTCCCTTGAAGAATGCATTATTGATGACGTGGAAGAGGCCTCCCGCAATTGCCTCACGTCCATATGCTGCAATCGCCTGAGGGTTGCCGAGGACCGCAAGTCCCACGCCAACGCCCAGCAGCATGTAGCCTTCCTGGGAGATAACGTGATAGACCATCAACCGCTTTATGTCCGTTTGTCGCAGCGCCATGGTGACGCCGACGAACATGCTCAGTACACCTGCGATGATGACGATCCATCCCACAGTTGCCAGGTTCATCTGCACGCCGTACAGCGAGAAGGTCATGCGGAACGTCGCGGCCAGACAGGCGAGAGACGATGCGTACATTATCGGGCTGGTTCCGGCTGGTGCGGGAGTATAGGTGTCAGGCACCCACCAGTGCGAGGGCACGGCGCCACTCTTCATCAGCAGCGCAGCAAGTATCAGTGCAAGCGCCACCTGGTCCAGTACCGAGTACTGCATGGCGCTGGCGATCGCAGCGATGTTAAGCGCGTTGTACTGCCCGTAGAAGATGCCGATCGCCATGAGGAAGAAGAGCGCGCCAACAGTGGAGATAATGATGTACTTGAAGCCGCCTTCGACGGCATCGACGAACCTCGTTCGGAATGCCGCCAGTGCGGCTCCGGAGATCGAGAGTATCTCCAGGAAGATGAAGAGGTTGAACATGTCTCCGGTCAGCTGGATGCCCATCATTCCGACGGTCAGGAGCAGAAGAAGCGTGTAGAAACGGTCCTGTCCAGTCTCCGGCTTGATCGAGGCGATCGAGTAGATGGCGCCCGCCAGTGCGACGACGGCCGTGATGATGGCCATCAGCGCGCCGAGGCCGTCCACCTCAAGGATGAGTCGGACGGGAACCATGTGGCTGTCCGGTATGCTCTGAGCCGGTGAAACGGCTCCGAGCGTATACACCCTGATGCCACTCGCGTAGACGTCTCCCGCGAGGAGCACAACGACGAACAACATGGCCAGAAGCGACGCGATCACGAATCCATCACGAGCTCTGGAGCCTAAGAGCCTGCCCATCAGGGGCACGGCAAATGCCGCAAACAGGGGGATGGCGACGGCCAGAATTGGAGAGTGAAGAGTTAATGCGTCCAATTCGACTATCCTTTCACCCTCCGTGATTTCTCGGCATCCGTCTCACCTGTATGGCGGTAGATGAGTACAATCAATGCGAGCATGAGAGCCGTGGTGGAAACTCCGATGACAATGTTCGTAAGGGTCATTGCCTGAGGCACCGGAAGAACCATGAGATGCAATGGCTCGCTTGTGAATACCGGAGCGACGCCGCCTTGCCGGTAGCCAAGCGTCACCAGGAACAGGTTCACCGCGGATTCGAGTATCGTGATACCCATCACAATCTTGATGAGGTTCCGCTGAGTCATCATGATGTACGCTGCGACGCAGATGAGTGCGGCTACAGCGATGAAAGGCATGTTCACAAGGATCGCACTCATTCGTCTCCGCCCTTCCTGGATGAGAATAGCGCCATGGCGAGTACAATCGCTGCGAGTCCGCCTACGACGTTCATGGCAACCGCGAAGTTCATCAGTGGCACTGTGCCTCCTGTCCACAGATCGACTGGAGTTGAGCCGAACTCCGGCACGTTGCCGAAGATGGAGGACCCGACGAACAGGTTATGGAAGAACGTATTTCCCATTCCAGCGAAGGCCAGTGTGATGAACAGTAACGCGCCGCAACTGCACAGCACCATGAGGGAATTCTCCTTCAGGTGCGGAGCCACACGGCTGACGCCGAAGGCAACCACCAGCAGGACGGCGCTGGAGGCGAACACCGCTCCACCCTGAAATCCGCCACCTGATGTTGCGTGCCCGTGCACGATCAGGTACATGCCGTAGAGCACGATCGCCGGCGTGATCACCTGTGCGGTGGTTCGAACGATCTTAGACATCGACATCAGTCTGATGATCCTTCCTTACGGCTTCTGAACAGCATGACTACGGCGGTTGCCGTGAGAAACAGCACGGTGGCCTCACCCAGCGTGTCGTAACCCCGGAAGTCGAAGACCACGGCCGATACCACGTTGTTGTTGCCGGTCTCCTGCTGTGCGTTCTGAATAATGTAGTCGTCCATCATGGAAGGCGGATCGCCAAAAGGTCGCATGCCGATGGCGACAGTGAACATCATCACTGCAAGGACGATGATTGTCGCTCCAATTGCCGCTCTTCTCATGACTTCATACCTACTGGCGCTTCGTCGCGCGTATCGCAATTACATATATGGCCGTGGTAATCGCCGCACCTATGCCCGCCTCGGCCATCGCCACGTCAGGGGCATGCATCAGATAGAACTGCAGGGCAAGCAGAAGGCTCAGCGCAGCAAGCGCAATGACCGCGTTGATGAGGTCCTTGAACCGTGCCACCAGCACGGCGCTCGCCACCATGAGTATGGGGACGATGGTGTGCAGAACCTGCAACTCAGTCACTGACGTCCGCCTCCTCAAGTTCGTCGACCACAGCCTGGACAGGCTTCACTCCGCTGCGGTGTCCGGCCCGGGCAATCGCATGCGCGCCTGTGGGGTTCGTGAGCAGAATTGCACCAAGGGCAATCAGTCCACGAAACACGAGTGTCGAATCGAACGAGCCCCAGCCTCCGGCCGACCACGCTGCGATTCCCTGGATCACTACCGCACCGATGAGGAAGATGGATCCGAACGTGGTGCACTTCGTGCCGGCATGCAGCCGGGTGTAGAAATCCGGGAACCGGAGGAGTCCGATGCCGGCCATGAGGTTGAAGAACAACCCGATGCCTATGAGTACGTAGGTTATCGTGTTCAGCATCTCTAGAACTTGCCCTTCTCGATGTGCCTGGCGATGAACAGCGTCGTCACGAAAGACAGCAGTGCGTAGATGATCGCCACGTCAACGTATATCGGCTCACGAAGCGCTGCCGCAAGTACCACCATTGTGGTAACGACGATCGTGTTCACCGTGTCCAGTCCGACGATGCGGTCCGGGACGGTAGGTCCACGACCCACCCGGATCAGCGCAATGCCGATACAGACCACGAGGATGATCACCGCAGGCATCCAGTTCATCCGGCGATCCTCCTGGCCCACTCGGGGAATCCCCCGCAGATGGGACGACAGTCGCGGGGTACTCGCTTGACCACCTGCTCGTCCACATTGATCCAGTGGATGAACAGGTCGTTCGTCTGCTCGTCCACCTCGACGGTGAGCGTGCCTGGCGTCAGCGTGATGGAGTTGGCCAGCAGCGTCGTGCTGACATCGTTTGTCAGTCCTAACGATACTCGGACGATGCCTGGCTTGATGCGGCCGCTGATCACGCGATATACCACGTCGATGTTGGCCTTGGCCATGGCCCAGAAGAAGGGTCCTATCACGTAGATGAGGAACAGGAGCGACCGCCGCGGGTCCGCAATCCGATACCATCCGCGCGGCACGATCGGCCGCATCAGGATGGCGACGAATACTGAGACGATTACGCCCGCGATGAGTTCTCCGCCATTCCAGATGCCCAACGTGCCCGTGGCGGAGGTCAAGCCAAGGTAAAGGATGAAGCAGAGCAGGGTGGTGGTGAGGAAGTTGGCCATTAGAGTAGAGGCTCTCCTCTCATTCCCGGAGAGAGTCGAAACTCCGTATGTGTGAGATTCGCGCCTACTTCCAGGCCACGACTATTGATACATGGTGTCACAATCGCCCTTCCTCTCGCTGTTTGCACAGTCTTACGTCAGGGAAATCTGAAGAAGTATACATGCGTCGATTCCGACGGTGCAACCGAGGGGGGACGGGGTCACTGCGCTTCAACTGCGACGCAAGGTGAGGTATTGACCTTCCATGTGGGCCACTCTACCATTGCGGCACTCTTTCCCCTGCACTTTAAGGAGGTGCGCAAATGTCAAGCCTTCGGATTACGGACATCAAGGCCATTATGTGTGGGCCGCTCCCGTTCACCCGGGTGTACACCAACGAGGG
The DNA here is from genome assembly GCA_003562555.1 of Dehalococcoidia bacterium. Lineage (GTDB taxonomy): Bacteria > Chloroflexota > Dehalococcoidia > GIF9 > AB-539-J10 > SKVJ01. Next base: position 2,441 of record PWUO01000171.1, on the reverse strand, counting down.
CATCACCGGCCTGGGAGAGAATGTGGTCAGTCATCCTGCGATTCTCGCTGCCCAGGTTGAGATGCTCAAGTCCATCCTCGTGGGCGAGGATCCGTTCAACATCGAGCGACTGTGGATCAAAATGCTGCAGCAGACGTCGTTCTCGTATATGAACGCGATGATCAGTGCGGTGGACGTGGCGCTCTACGACATCAAGGGGAAGGCGCTGGGCGTGCCCGTGTACGAACTGCTGGGCGGGCTCTACCGCAGGCATATCCGCCTCTACCCTCATATGCGAGGTACCTGGAACTCGTTTCCGGACCCCACGCAGGCCGACCTGTTCTCTGAGCCATGGGGGGAGGTTGAGTACACTCCCCAGCAACTGGGCAGGTTCGCGAAGGATCTGGTCGACGAGGGGTATACCGCCATGAAGTTCGACCCGTTCCGTCCGGGAAGGGATGGCTATCACGGCTATCGTCCTGATGAAATCGATGCGGTGGTCGACCGCGTTGCTGCGGTACGTGAGGCGGTCGGGCCGACGGTTGATCTGATGGTCGAATGCCACGGCAAGTTCAATGCCGGCACAGCGATCAAGATCGGAAAGAAGCTGGAGCAATTCGACCTGTTCTGGTACGAGGAGCCCGTCCCGGTCGGCATGATCACCATGATGAAACGTGTAGCTGACGCGGTGAATATTCCCATTGCAGCATGTGAGCGACTCAACAGCAAGCTGGACCTCAAGGAGTACCTCGAGACAGGTGCTGTCGATGTCGTGATGTTCGATGTCGGGAAGATAGGCGGCATCACGGAGGCGATGAAGATTTGTGCCATGTGTGAGGCGTATCAGGCGAAGGCGGCTCCTCACAACCCGTTTGGTCCGGTCGCCGCGATGGCGAACGCGCACCTCTCAGCCGCCGTGCACCCCTTCCTTATTCAGGAGCACGAACAGATGGCTCCCTGGGCAGTGGAGCCTCGTCTCAAGATAGTTGATGGCTACCTTGAAATTCCCGACCTGCCCGGACTGGGCATCGAGCTGAACGACGATGCGATTGCCGAGGCGAACGCCAGGGTGGCGGATGGCACGTATAAACCGTTCAGCAATGCCCGCGACCTCGACTTCGCCAAGTACGTACCGGTGCTGTAGGAAGCATCACCATCCTGACTGGTGCAATTCCAGCGTACGTGGAGTGGTGGTCTAGCCATGGTCTCGCGGTGAGAGTCTCGTGTGGGGAGGGATTGCAGGGATCCCTCCCCATTGTGAGTGAGGTCGTCTCAGCAGCCGAACATGGTGGCCGGTGACCTGCAGGCACACTGGCGTCCATGCAGTGATGCACCCTGAAGGTCCGGGTTCCGCGGGCGGAAAGGCGTGAGGATCGGGAGTCATCCATGGAGCTCCTTCGTGTGGTCCGAACCTCTCGAGCTGCACAAGGAAAACCGCACACTTGGATGCCAGAGGTATTGACACTCGTTAACGCGCTCGGATACGATGGTCGGAGGAGAGGCGTGACTCGAAAGCGGCCAGCGACTACGACGCGACCATTCTTCAGAGTGGGTCTTGGTGGAAGAGAACGACTATCGCGTCCTGTCTGATGCTGCCTTGGTAGTGCAATGTATGCCTCCCCTGCAGTACTCTCGGTGGAGAGAGAGAGTAGAAGTGGTGAGACTTGGATGATAGAAATCCTGAGGAGGTGAGTGCCTATGCACACGTGTGGCAGGGCGCGATTGTGATTCGTAGTGCGCCTGCGTCTATTGCTATGACAGGAGGGAATAGCTAGAAATGAGTAGAAAAGCATTGTTGATGGTAATGGTGGTGGGTCTGCTCGTCGGGAGCCTGGTGATGGGATGTACTCCCGACCAGCCCAGCCCAACACCAACCCCGACTCCTACCCCAACCCCGACGCCTACTCCTACACCCACGCAGCCGGCGGACACGGTGTACGAATTCACCTTCCAGACATCCTTCGACGCTGCCAACCCGGCACATATCTTCGGCGCTCAGATGGTCGAGAACATCAATCAGATGTCGGGCGGCCGACTGAAGTTCACGTCCTACACGGGTGGCTCGATCGTGCCCGCGACCAGAGAGATGGATCCGATCGATCAGGGCGTGATCGATGGCACGTACACCTGTACGATGTACAACCTCGATAAGTGGGCCGAGGCTGGCCTGTTCAGTTCCTCTCCCATACAGGCTAGGCCGGAGGCCACACGTGCATGGTTCTTTGAACACGGCATCGACTTCATTAACCGAATGGTTGAAGGGTATGATGTGATCGCGATTGGCAACGTGTGTCCGCAGCCTGCCGAGATCTGGATGCACTCCAACGTGCAGGTGAACTCGGTTTCCGACATGCAGGGCCTGAGAATGCGGGCTGCAGGACACGGAGGCTCGATTCTCGAGCTGATGGGCGTGGGCGTTGTGTTCATGCCCGGCGGTGAGGTATACGAGGCCATGCAGCGTG
>PWUO01000128.1 GCA_003562555.1 Dehalococcoidia bacterium | reverse complement strand
CAGATGTGCGAACTCGGGAGGCTCCCAACCGAACGCGGCATAGAGCATTACGTGCAGCGGTGTACTGGAGATCCATTCATCAGCGCGCATGATGTGCGTGATTCGCATGTCATGATCGTCGACCACGTTCGCAAGGTGATAGGTAGGGTAGCCGTCAGACTTGAGGAGAACGTAGTCATTAAGCGTCGCATTTCCGAAGGTCACCTGACCGCGGACGAGATCGTTGAAGGTCGTTTCTCCTTCCCGTGGAGTTCTGAAGCGCACCACGGATGGAATGCCCGCCTCCATGCACGAGGTGACTTCTGCCGGGTCGAGCTCTCTGCAATGGCCATCATATTTGGGAGGGAGATGCTGCCGCATCATCTCAGCCCTGACCTCTTCCAGTCGCTCCGGCGTGCAGAAACAGCGGTAGGCTGCACGCTTCTCGATCAGGGTCTCGGCGGCGTCGACGTACAGTGGCAACCTGTCCGATTGGAATACCGGGCCTTCATCCCAGTCCAGCCCCAGCCAGGCGAGTCCTTCCATAATGGATTCGACTGCACCCTCCACGCGACGTGCGGTGTCTGTGTCCTCAATTCGCAATACGAAGATGCCGCCACTATTTCGTGCGAAGAGCCAGTTGAACAGCGCGGTGCGAATGTTGCCAACGTGAGGATGACCGGTTGGGCTTGGCGCGAATCGTACTCTGACGGAACGATGAGTATCACTTACCATTGACGAGGCTCCCTGCATGCACCGGTCCTCGTAGCCAGGTACGCGTCCGGCTGCAGGCAGTCGGTAGACGTCACTTGGAGGAAAGAACCTTCTGCAGGCCCTTCAATCGCTCAAGATGCCTCTTCAGCTTCTGGGCGAGCTGTTCAGCCCTCCTGAGTGCCATCTCGGTGTCTTCAAGCTCGGCCTGAATCGAGAACAGCAGCCTGCTCTGCTGCTCGGCGAGATTGGCTTCATATGCCGCCAGATCATCATACCCCGCATCGCCGAGCAGCTCGGCGAGCAGTTTGCTCTCGCGCCGGTTCTGTTCGCCAGCGAGGCGGTCCAACGATTCCAGGTATTGTTTGCTGTCCATAGTGAAGTGTGCGCACTATACCATGTCTAAGATGGAGGGGCAAGGTCAGGGCAGTGGCTGGCCTCGTAGCTGGCACACTACTGTGGTCAGATCACAGGGCAATGGGGAGGTGAATACTACGTCAAGGTCCGAGTGAAGGGGTTTCAGCTTGAGTGTGGCGGCATGAAGGAAGTGGCGCTGAAGCCCGGGTTCAAGCTTACGCCATGCAGTGCGTGGGCCGTACGTCCGGTCGCCGGCAATCGGATGTCCCATGGCGGCGAGGTGAACCCTGATCTGGTGAGTGCGTCCTGTGACGGGCCGGGCTTCCACCAGTGTGAAGCCGTCGAAGTGCTCTATAGGAGAGTAGTAGGTCAGCGCATGCTTGCCCGTGGACGTCACTGCCATTCGCTTGCGATGAACCGGGTGACGGCCGATCGGGGCGTCAATCAGTCCGTCTTGCTCGAGCCGCCCTGTGACGAGCGCGAGGTATACCTTGCCCACCGAGCCGGCCTTGAACTGGGCGCTGAGCCATTCCCTGGCTTCGACATGTCTGGCGATCACCATAATGCCCGAGGTGTCCTTGTCGAGTCTGTGAACTATACCCGGGCGCATAGCCTCTCCACATCGAATATCAGGATAACGGTCGAGAAGTGCGTTCACCAGTGTGTGGTGATAGTGTCCCGGGGCCGGGTGCACCACCATTCCGGGCGGTTTGTCCAGGACCACCATGTCCTTGTCCTCATACAGCACACACAGGGGAAGTGGTTCAGCCACAGGAGGGCCGGGCTCAACCGGCAACCGGATGTGTATCGAATCTCCTACGTGGACAGGCTGTCCTGGTTTACACGGCGTATCGTTCACCGAGACCAGGCCGTCGCGTATGAGGCGCTGTGCACGTGATCGTGTCATGTTGCAGGCGTGCGTGGCGAGGTACACATCAAGCCGGTCACTTGTCTCGGTCGAGTTGATGGTCAGAGACGTGCTGATGATGTCAGCTTGGGTCATCGCTGAGGCTCTCCATGCGGCCGCCCTCTGACGCAGAGCGCCTGAACAGGATGATGAGGACAAGTATAGTTCCCACTACTATGCAGGCATCCGCCACGTTGAACGCAGGCCACCTGACGCCGGGAAGGATTTCCACATCGATGAAGTCAGTTACCGCCGAAAACAAGATTCGATCGATAAGATTGCCGATCGCCCCTCCCGCGATGAGACTGATTGAGAACGTCTCGAAGTTCGTGGGCTTGTAATTGTGATGCACAACCATATGGCGCAGGATGAACGGTATGGTTATCAGTACAACGATGGAGGCCACGGTGGGTATGATGGTGTATCCCTGGCCCAGTCCGAAGACGGCACCAGTGTTCTGTACATGCGTCAGGTGTACAGGCCCGAAGACGTGCAGAGACTCCCCCAGTGCAAGGGAGCCTCTGACGCATTCCTTGGTGATCTGATCGGCGATGACGGCCAGAGAAAGCACGGCCGCGCCGAGAAGGGCTTTCCTACGGAGCACCTGAAACACTCTTGGACTTCTGTGCCTTGCATCGCATACAGAGACTTGCCTGAGGGCGGGCCTCAAGCCGATCGGGTTCAATCTCGTTGCCGCACTGCTCGCATGTGCCGTAGGTGCCTGCATCGAATCGTCCGAGGGCGCGAGTAAGCTCAGCAAGACTATCGCGAAGACTGCGTTCCATTGCAAGACGCTTCTCGAGCTCGAAGGCCTCCGTGGCCTCCTCTTCTCTCTTGCCGAAGGGACTGCCTTCGCGGGAATCGCCCGCACTGTCACTGTCTGCCTTGAGAAGTTCGAGTCGCTCCAGCACCTGGGCCTTGTCGCGTTCGAGCTTAGCGCGCAACTGTTCTCTAGTAGCCATATCCTGGTCTTACCTCACCTTCTGACCGCCGATGACGGTATTGTACTTAGTTCGTGGCCGAATACCAAGAGCCGAGTGAGGCATCCGGTGCTCATGTCGTCCTGGATACCTCGCATCGGCTGTGAAGCGCCTGACTTGCGTGGTCTACATCAATGCCGGGTCACCCATCAAATGCGTGACGAACTGCGGGATGCAGTGAGCCACCCAGCTTATCGATAGCCTCCCGGCGCACCTGGATAAGACCATGTTGATTCTCTTCGAATTCGGCCGTGGTGAACAGCTTCTCGGGATGAAAGTAGATGTCGTCTACGGCGCGTACGGATGCGGGGACCTGGAATCCAGTGGGCGAATCCACCCAATCTTCGAGGCCGCCACGAAGCAGCGAATCGAGAATCGCCATCGTATCCTCGAGCTTGATGTCGCGGAACCTGCTCTCCAGTGATTCCTCAAGATCTCCGGTGCTCACCGCCGGTACGCCGATGCTACCAGTGTTGAGAAGGTAGTAGTTCATGTGTGGCAACTGCTGCAGAATCTCATAGAAGCGATTCGCGTGCGTAGCGCGGTCGCCCGCCACGAATGGGTCGTAGAAGAACTCCCCACGAATGGTCCCGGCGAGCGCAGGATTCCCGGCTGATGACTCCATCGCTTGCCCGAGCACCATGAGTGCAGCAGCCTGTTCGCGGTTGAGTCGCGATATCGCGGGCACCAGAGGCCCCCTGGTGATCAGGATAAGGTTGTCGACTTTGGGTACGTCGATGTAGCTGCTGGCGTGCATGAAATCCGAGCGCCTGACAACTGCGCGTCCGTTCGAGGTCCTTGAGAAGTTGTAGAAGTCGAAATCGCCTTCATCCGTGACGAATACGTTCTCACACAACGTCGATTGCTTGTGTAGTCCATAGAAGATCTCGGCCTGGCTGCCCGGATTGACGCCTTCGGTCTTTACGAAGATGCCACCGCCCTCGAATCCTCGGAAGGACCCATCAGGCATGAGCGTGCCGCCGTCGTCCTGAACCAGCCACGACTTTTCACTGCCCTTTCGGGCGAGAATCTTGCACGTGGTGGACGTCTTTCCGTTCGCGCTTAGCGCAATCATGAGAGTGCGCACCGTACGATACTGTCCGCGGGATGATTGCAGGTAATCCTCTCGGCACCCTGCATGAAGGAATATGCCCTTGCCGTAGGTCTTCTGCGTCCAGTCCTCTGCGGCGAACACGCCCTTCTTGTATTCGCCGATGTAGTTTCCGTTACGAATGAACTTGACGAACTTGCCGTCATCAAGCATCGCGAGGCGGATGGTGATGTCCTTCTCCGCGAGCGGAAGGTCCCTGTTCCTGTCGAACCCGTCGTCGAAGAAGAAGACTATGTGATAGGTCGGGTCATTCACAGGTTTCGTGCAAGGATAGAAGAGATTCCTTCCACCGTACGCGACATGCGCGAATCGTTCAGGAATGAGCAGCCTCACCGTCTTGCCGGTCTCCCGGTTGCCCACGATCCTGTCCACCGAGATAAGCCGGTGGTGTGCAAGGGCCTCTTCGCACTGCGCGAGCAGTCGCTTTTCATCTTCACCGAACTCGTCGTCGACACTGTTCTTGGTGAAGATTGCTGACCGTGATGTCGGTTCGCTCTCCGCCACGTAATTGCCGTAGGCCGTCTGCCGTATACCCGGTTCACATGCCAGAATGGATTCAAGCTCGGAATCGTCGGGGTTATCGACGAGCCGACCTTCAGCCTTCGCCTTCTCGCGGATGCGAATGGCGGTCTTCTCGAACTCGCGCAGATCACATGTCACGTCAAACCTCCCTGAATTCACCGTCTACCGTGCCCTCGTCGGGGCCGTCCTCGAAGCCCGCTGAACCGCCGGGAGCAGACTGTTCGCCCTGTCCGTACACCGCAGCACCGGCCTTCTGAATACTATCAGAAAGAGTTTGCATGGCGCTCTTGATCGCCGAGACATCCTGTCCCTGCAGTGAACTGCGCAAGGCCGCCGTGTTGCTTTCGATCTCCTGCTTCACGTCTGCGGGAAGCTTGTCGCCATGATCTCGGATGGTCTTCTCTGCGGTATAGGCGAGGCTGTCCGCGGCGTTGCGGGTCTCTACTTCTTCCTTGCGCCGGAGGTCCTCGTCGGCGTGTCGTTCCGCCTCCTGTCGCATCTTCTCGACTTCCTCATTACTCAGGCCGCTCGAAGCGGTGATGGTGATCTTCTGCTCCTTGCCGGTGCCCTTATCGCGTGCACTGACATTCAGTATGCCGTTAGCATCGATCTCGAAGGTCACTTCGACCTGTGGTACACCGCGCGGTGCGGGCAGGATGCCGTCAAGGATGAAGCGACCCAGCGTCCTGTTGTCCGCAGCCATGGGTCGTTCCCCCTGAATAACGTGGATTTCCACGCTTGGCTGGTTGTCAGTGGCGGTGCTGAAGATCTGGCTCTTCTCCGTGGGAATGGTGGTGTTCTTCGGGATCAGAGGTGTGGCCACGCCACCGAGAGTCTCGATACCGAGTGTCAGTGGAGTCACGTCGAGCAGGAGGACCTCACCGACTTCCCCCTTGAGAACGCCGGCCTGAATTGCGGCTCCCAGCCCTACCGCCTCATCAGGGTTGACTCCCTTGACGGGATCCTTGCCGAAGAACTCACGCAGAACTTCCTGTACCTTGGGCATCCTCGTCTGTCCGCCAACGAGTACGACATCATCCACCTGCGAAGCCGTTATGCCCGCATCTTTGAGTGCGAGCTTAACTGGCTCCAGTGATCTCTGGATGAGATCCGCTACCAGTTGCTCAAGCTTAGCGCGTGATAGCGTCATCGCGAGGTGTTTCGGCCCACTGGCATCCGCAGTGATGAATGGCAGGTTGATCTCAGTCTGCGAGACCGTTGAGAGTTCCTTCTTGGCCTTTTCACCTGCATCCTTGATGCGTTGAAGAGCCATACGGTCCTGTTTCAGGTCGATGCCCGATTCCTTACGGAACTCGTCGCAGATCCAGTCCATGACGCGCAGGTCGATATCATCTCCGCCGAGATGCGTATCACCGTTGGTCGCCTTCACCTGGAAGGTACCCTCTCCGATGTCAAGTATGGAGATGTCGAACGTGCCGCCGCCAAGGTCGTATACCGCGATTGTGCGATCGCCTGTCTTGTCCATTCCATACGCAAGTGACGATGCAGTAGGCTCGTTGATGATGCGTAACACGTTGAGGCCGGCGATTGCCCCGGCGTCTTTCGTCGCCTGGCGCTGACTGTCGTTGAAGTAGGCAGGTACGGTGATGACGGCATCGGTCACCTTCTCTCCGAGGTAAGCCTCAGCATCTGCCTTGAGCTTCTGGAGAATCATCGCCGAGATCTCCTGAGGGCTGTAGTCCTTTCCACCCATGACGACTTTGCAGTCGCCGTTGGGAGCCTCAACGATCTTGTAGGGCAGGCGTTCAGTGTCATACTGGACCGAGGCATCCTGATATTTGCGACCGATCAGTCGCTTAATGCTGAAAATGGTGTTCTCCGGATTGACGATTGATTGGCGTTTGGCTATCTCGCCTACCAACCGTTCTCCGTTCTTGCTGACCGCCACGACCGACGGAACGAGATTGCCTCCCTCAGCACTCGGTATGATCTTGGGCTCACCGCCCTCCATCACGGCAACGACACTGAGGGTTGTACCCAGGTCAATTCCGATTGCTTTCCCCATTTCTGTCCTCCTTAATCCTTACTGTTCGTTATTGTTTTCGTACAACTCTTCGGTACCCACGACGACCATGCTTGGACGAAGCACTCGATCATACATCATGTATCCCTTCTGGACTTCCTCAATGACGATTCCGTCCTTGCCCGGTTGTCGCATGATCGCCTGGTGGAAGCGCGGGTCGAACGGTTGACCAACCGCCTCAATCGGCTGAAGCCCCTCGCTTTCCAGCGCGCTCTTGAGTTTGGCGTAGCTCATCCGTGCTCCGTCTGCCCATGCCGCCTTTCGCATCTCCGAAGTCGGTCTTGAGAACGCGCGGTCAAGGTCGTCGAGGGCGCTTATGACCTTCGCAACCAGCGTGCTTTGTGAGAGGTCAGTGGCCTCGCGACGCTCGACCTGGGCCCTTCTCTTGTAGTTCTCGAAATCAGCCTGAGTTCGCTGCCAGTTCGCCAGGTACGTCCGCGCGCGTTCTTCCGCTGTCTCAAGCTGGTCCTTTAGTGCCGATACATCTTCGGTTACATTGCAGGAGTCGTCGTCGACGTAGTCTTCGTGCTGTGGTTCGTTGTCGTTCACGGCTAGCTCCTTTACTGCTGTGCAGAATCGCCGAGCGATTCGCTAAGTAGCGTGGACAGGTAGTTGACCGACGAGATCGCCTTCGTGTAGTCCATGCGCTTCGGTCCAACCACTCCGATGACGCCTCTGGAGCGTCCCAGCAGACCATAGTTTGCGATTACAAGGCTGAGATCCTGCAGCGCTTCGTCTCTGTTCTCCTGCCCGATGATAACCCGAATTCCCTCTTCAATCGACTCAGGACCGAGCGCGGTCTCAAGCCAGTCCTCGCGCTCGATGAGGCGCAGCAGGGTCAGGGTCCTCTGGCTCTTGGCGAATTCCGGCTGGCTAAGTACCAGATGAAGACCCTCGAGGTAAGCTCTTCCCAACTCCGGGCGGTCCTCGGCCCGCATGATGTCGGCAATCTGCCGTAGAATATCGCGATCCTGTCCCGCGGCCTCTGCCTCAGCCACGACCTGCTCGCATGACATTTCCGCCAGGCGGGCGCTCAGCCGGTTGGACAACTCTGTGAGCTGGTCCTGAGTGTAGGGGGCAGGCAGGGTCATGGTACGCTGGCGAACAATAGCGGGTTCGCACATCACCAGGATGAGGAGGGCAAGCGTGTCTTGCAGCGACACTATATGAAGGTGTCTCAGAGTAGCCCGGGTCGACTTCGGCTGTGTCACGAGCGCCGCATTGTGCACGAAGTGTGCCAGCAATGTGGCAATCAGACGCAGTCGCTTGTCGAGCTCCTCGCCGGCGTCATGGCAGACGCCCGCAATCAGCAGTTGGTCGGCAAGCGGCAACTGTGCATCGCGGCCGATGGATTCGACATAGAAACGATACGCCCGGTCGGTCGGGACCGCTCCCGCGGACGTATGTGGCCTGGTCACATATCCCTCTTCCTCGAGAGCAGTCACTTCATTCCTGATGGTTGCGGGACTCACGCGCAGATCAGTGAGGGCGATCACCTTGGACGCCACCGGAACGCCGGTTGCAACGTATTCGCTGACGATCGCCCGTAGTATGATCTCTCTTCTTGCAGAAAGCGTCATTAGCACTCTACCTCACCGGCTGCTAATTCCCGGTAATCTAGCACGGCCGCAAAGGAGTGTCAAAGGGAGCGTGCACGTAGAATGGTTGACCGGATTCGGGCGTCGTTGTATAGTACCGTCTCCATGGAATCTCCTCTCTCCAGCGACGCGCTTCGCTCATTTGACCCTGAACTCTTCAATCTCATCCAGCGGGAGCACCAGCGTCAGTCTACTACGATAGACCTGATCGCGTCGGAGAATCACGTCAGTCGTGCCGTGCGCGAGGCCCTTGGGAGTTTGCTCACTGACAAGTACGCGGAAGGCTATCCCGGTCGGCGCTACTATAGCGGCTGCGGTATTGTGGACGAGATCGAGACGGTCGCGATCAACCGCGCCAAGGCCGTCTTTGGTGTGGAGCACGCAAATGTGCAGCCTCATTCGGGGAGTCAGGCCAACTTCGCGGCGTATCTCGCCTTGATATCGAGTGGCTCTACCATCCTTGGGATGGACCTCAGTCACGGCGGCCATCTGACTCATGGTGCTGAGGTCAGCTTCTCGGGGAAGTTCTTCCGGTCGGCCACGTACGGTGTTGACAGGAAGACCAGCCTGATTGACTACGACCACGTACGGTCGCTCGCCCTGCATCAGCGTCCTTCGCTCATCATCGCCGGCGCGAGCTCCTACCCCCGCGTAATCAACTTCTCCATCTTCGGAGAGATTGCCCGCGAGGCGGGCGCTCTGCTACTGGTCGACTCTGCGCATATTGCCGGCCTCATCGCTGGAGGCGCGCATCCTTCGCCCGTACCGCATGCGGACATCATCACCGGGACTACTCAAAAGACCCTTCGCGGCCCGCGTGGTGGCTTCATACTGTGCAAGTCGACCTTCGGTACAAAGATCGACTCGGCCGTCTTCCCCGGAAGCCAGGGGGGACCGCTGATGCACACTATTGCGGCCAAAGCGGTGTGTTTCCAGGAGGCGCTGCTGCCATCGTTCAAGGACTATGCACAGACTGTCGTATCGAACGCGCAGATCATCGCGGAAGAGCTGATTGAGGCTGGACTGCGCGTTGTGAGTGGGGGCACCGACAATCACCTGGTCCTTGTGGATCTGGCCAATCTGAATATGACCGGCAAAGAGGCCCAGGATGCGTTGGAACGTGCAGGCATCGTTGCCAATCGCAACAAGATTCCGTATGACACGCGCTCAGCGATGATCGCAGGGGGACTGAGGCTCGGTACCCCTGCCATCACCACCCGCGGATTCTCCCCCGACGAGGTACGGGCGATCTCTCGTGATATATGTGCGGTGCTGAGGGAGCCGAACAGCGAGTCGGTTCGCGACCGCGTCCACCGGTCCGTGCTTGAGATGTGCGAGCGGCATCCCATACCCGGCGCGGATTGACCTCTGGTCTTTGCGTACATACGAACAGTCAGGTGACTGGACTACTGGTGGTATAATGGTTACGAGACTCCATCGCTGCTGAGGTGCCTTCGAATGGACGAACTCAAGGTATTTGCTGGCAATTCCCACCCTGTTCTTGCAACTGCAGTGTGCGACTATCTGGGAATACCT
>PWUO01000254.1 GCA_003562555.1 Dehalococcoidia bacterium | reverse complement strand
GTTAAGGGCAAAGCCGATGGCAAAGAGGTCAACGAAGTGGTGACCGAATTGCTCGCATCCCTGTAGCCTTCGTGTGACGGATTGGACATGCCTTGTTGCATTCGTCCTGTGTTCCGAAATCCTGACACTCCCATCCTGATAATCAGCCACCATGATGCAACCTGATTCGTCGACACAGTTGTGTCCTTTTCAAGGGATCCGGTACGACACTGCGTCTGCCGGAGATCTCTCCTTGTTGCTGTGTCCGCCTTACGACATTATTTCCCCCACCCAGCAGCGCGAACTGTATGCACGCGGACCGTACAACATGATCCGCCTGGAGCACCCGCTGCCTGAGAGCGAACGGGAGGATGAGTCCTTAAGATACAGAGCTGCTGCGATCAGGTACCGCCAATGGCTTCGCGATGGCATCCTGATTCGGGAGTCCGCTCCGGCGCTGTATGTACACGACCACGCGTTCGAGTATCGTGGAAGACGGCATGTGCGGCGAGGGCTTGTCGGGGCCGTACGACTGCGTCCGTGGTATGAAGGTGTGTATCCGCATGAGCTCACAGGGACGAAGGCCAAGCAGGACAGACTGGAACTGATGCGTGCGTGCGGAGCCAGCTTCAGCTATCCGCTCGGTCTCTATGAGGATGGCCATGGACTTATTGCCGGCATACTGGATGAAGCGGTCGGCGCAACGCCACCGATCGCCGACGCCAGGGAGTCCGGTGATTCTCACAGGTTCTGGGCTGTTCGGGACAAGCACGCAGTGGCTCGCCTGCAGGAGGCGTTTACCGCTGAAGCGATATACATTGCGGATGGTCACCACCGCTACGAAACAGGGCTTGTGTATCAGTCAGAACGCCGTGGCATCGAAGACGACCCCGGCAGACTGCATGCGTATGACTACATCCCGATGACGCTGACCGCGTTCGATGATCCGGGACTGTTCATCTCCCCGGTCTATCGTGTGCTGGCGGGTGTGCAGTTGCCGGATGCTGCGGAGATCGAGAGGCGTCTGAGCGACTACTTCTCAATCGACTATGTGCCGCTCCAGGTTGCGCTGGCGCGCAGCGTCCCGGCAGGTGAGAATGCACTGATGGCGGTGGTTGGGTTGCGTCAGGATAGCGTGGGAGAGTTGCGTCCGCGAGCCGGAGTCGACCTTGCTGCCGAGGTCCCCGGTGAACACTCTACCGAATATCGTACCTTCAACGTGAGCATACTGAATCACGTGGTGATGGCCAAGGTACTGGGCATTAACCCGGACGGCGAGGGTGTCAGTTACAGTCCTGACCTCGAAGGAGTGATTGGCAGTGTTCGGACGGGAGACGCGCAGATGGCCTTCCTGCTTGCACCGGCACATCCGTTGCTGGTGAAGAAGATCGCCGACCAGATGGAGCGAATGCCCCGGAAGTCGACCTACTTCTACCCTAAACCCCCCACTGGCCTTGTCTCGTACCCGCTCGTCTAGATCACGTCGCTTAGACTCACCGTCCTCGCTGAGTGGATATTCGGGATGGCAACGATAACGTTTCTCTGAGCGTCACCCAGTGGTTCGTCCAGCGCCATCACGAACAGCGCCTCACCTCTCGGGGCGAGTCTGCTCAGGTGCATGGAGCTGATGTTTATTCCTGCCTGTCCCAGCACCGTACCGATGGCGCCTACAAGACCTGGGCCGTCGACGTGGTCGCACAGCAGAAAATGGGCTTCTGTAGGACTGATGTCCATCCAGAATCTATTGACGCGAACGATACGTATCTCTCCGTCGCGGACAGTGCCCGATACCGACGTCGTACCCTTGTCAGTCTCAAGTGTGACCGTGAGCAGGTTCGAGTAGTTGACGCATTCGGGATCGAACTCCTCGATGATCTTGAGTCCACGTTGCAGGGCGACGAGTTCCGCGTTCACGAGGTTGACGCGTTCCTCGGTGGCCTGTTGCAGGATTCCCGCGATGACGCCGGCCTTGAGCGGCTCGCAGGTATCCTGCTGCAACTCTCCGGCATAGGTCACGTTCACCCTTCGTATCTGTCCTTCCATGAGCTGGCTGGCGAAGCTTCCCACCACCGTACTCATTCGAATATACGGGAGAATCTCCGGAGAAGCGTGTGGCGCGTTGACGGCGTACTTGCTCATTCGTCCTTCGAGAACGGTGAGAACCTGATCGGCTATGTCTATGGACACATTGGTCTGCGCCTCCATGGTAGATGCGCCGAGGTGAGGTGTCAGCACGCATCTGGGGGCGGTAAGCAGCGGACTTCCGGTCGGTGGTTCTTCTCCAAATACGTCGAACGCGGCCCCGGCGATTCTTCCCTCATGGAGCGCGGCGGCGACGGCGGTTTCATCCACCACGCCCCCACGAGCGCAGTTGATGATGCGCACGCTGGGTTTCACAATCTCCAGTTCGGGTGTGCCAATGAGGTTCTTCGTCGCTGGCGTTAATGGCACATGCAGGGAGATGTAGTCTGCCTTGCTCAACAGTTCTTCAAGCGAGACCAGACTCACCTTGTAAGACTTC
>PWUO01000185.1 GCA_003562555.1 Dehalococcoidia bacterium | reverse complement strand
CCATATTTCATAGTTTTCGTATACGTCTGATAGTTTTTGACCTTCAATGTCCTCTTTCGAGTAATCGTCTAAGAACAATAGAGCTGTGTTATTTTCTTTATGATATTGAGTGTTAAATCTATCAACGACTTTACTACTTGTAAATCTCATATTTTTATATAATCTCATGTAACCTTCAATGATTTTTCTCATCCAATATTTTAATGCTTTTTCAGTAGTTAGTTTTGTTATAAACGCAGGGTCTTTATTTTCATCGGTTACCTCAGTGTACATTGGTAACCATAGTACACGTCTTTTGTAAGCCTTACCCTTTTCAAAGGATTTTAAGACATGGTTTGAAGTAAATATAAGACTAGTTGTCAATTGGATGCTATCACTTTGCTTATATAGTTCTCTTGCCGATATATAGTCACATGTGCTTATATTCTTAAGCTGTTTCATTTGTTCGTTATTAATAGGTTCATCTTGTATATCATCACCCAAATTGGCTAATTTACCTTTCATTGTGACAAAATACCTTTCATCTGATATATTACTGATGCTCAAACCTGTGCAATTATGCTCACCTAGTATATATTTTATAATTTGTAACAATGTACCTTTACCATTACCACCGTCGCCAATGAATATAAAGAACTTAGCTAGTAATCTTTTGAACTCCTTATTAACAATAAGTGTATGAGCTAATATCTCATATATTAAGTCTTTATAGTCAGGGTCTCCTTGTGTGAGATGGTGTATATATGCGTCAACATGTTCATCTGGTTCAGCAACTGGGTCATAATCAATTTTAATATTATACGGCGTGAACTCGTCATATTCAACTTCTATAAATTCACCATCTCTAAGTATACCGTTATTGAACTTGATGTCAAACGTCTTAGTTTCAGGTAGTAAAGGTGTTCTATACTCGATTTGTTTAATTACTTCGTCAACATATCTAGTCTTTTGAGGTCCTACTTTATCAAACACAAGTCGTCGTAAAATGTGCATGTCGCTTGTATAATCTCCATCATGAAAGAAATATATACGTTGCCCATATGTCACCATTTTATACTCTCGCATTAAATATTCAGCTATTAAGGGTTCATTGTCTTTGTCTGCTTCAACACTTAAGTCTCTAGTGATAGTAGTAATCTCTGGTTCAGGTAAAGGCTCTGATAGGATATAATCATTTATGAATCTAATATATGTTTCCCATTTCTTAACCCCAGCCAATTGTGTCCGATGTTTAAACAGAGCATTATTTCTACCATCACCTTCGGACAATGCTGACAAATTTTCAAATCTTTTATTTATAGAAAAAATAGGATGACATTCTTCTCTAATACCTTTGTTTTGTATTTCTCTAACGACACCGTTTTGTTTAACTGTTACGGCTCTACAGTTGTTAATGTGTTTCATTTCTATAGGGAAACCTAGAGCGCACGCTCTGTTTGCCCTATTAATAGACTTAGGTTTTTTAAAATATAAGTGTGCTCCACGAGGTGTCCATACTATCTGTGTGTTTATATCAAATGTTGCTAATAATTTTTTTATTACTTCATGTGAAAGACAATCTATATCAATGACAACTTCATCTCTAGTTAATAAATAACCTGCATCTTGAAAATGGTCCAGTGATTCACTTATATCTGCATCTTTATTTGAGTATTTTTCTCCATTTATAAATTCAACATACACTTATCATCACACCCTTTTGTGTATACATTTTGTCACTTCCTTTCATTAGTATGCCCATCTTTTTAGATTCTTAAGTGCTAATTGATAATACCAATTTATGTCAATTATGTCTTTGAAGTCTTTAAGATTAGAACAATCATCATTCCAGACCATGTGTTTATCAGGAGTATTAGGAAATTTCACCAACCCTCCATCAGGTCTCTTTTTATATAATAATGGGTCAACTTCTTTTTTAGTAGCAAATACTCTGTTTATATTATTATATTGCTTACCGTTTTCATCAAATGTCCCTACAAATGTTGACCCTGCGCGTAATACATATTGGAACAACTCGGGTCTATCAAGGTGAGCTTTGATAGTGTCAAGTATATCAATGTTTTTTACTAACTTTTCTTTCATAGCGATGTCAATAATACGAGTGTTATTATTTGCAAATGCTGATTCTTCAAATGAGTTACGTTTCAAGTCTGTACCTCTGTGTTTTACCTCACCTGTGTCCTGTTTTGCAACATAATTATTCACATCTTTTTGTATTAACAAGTCGTATCTTTCTTCTTCAAGAACCATGTTATAATCTTCTTCCCATTGTTTCCAGATTTCCTTATACCTTTCGTCGGATGTTTTAAAAAAAACACCGTCAGTGTTTATGTTAATGATTGTACCGACACTTGATAATCTCTTGCAAAGGTCATATAACACCAACTGCCCGTATATACACACTGTGTCCGACGCTCTAGGGTTATACAACATGCTATATTTTGATTTCAACAGACCATACACGCTGTTTAGAATCAATTTTAAAGCATTAGATTTTTCTTTAT
>PWUO01000114.1 GCA_003562555.1 Dehalococcoidia bacterium | reverse complement strand
GGGGGTAAAGGGAAGGAGCGGAGGGCAGCATGGAATGAAAATCAAGGGGTGATGAAGGGCTGGGAATTCAAAGATACACGACGCGTGACTCTGAGCAATACGCGGGCGACGTCAACACCGCGCTTGCTTTACCTGTCAAGCAAGCGGTTGGATGCCGCCGACGCAGGCTTTACCGGCTGGGACTCAGGCTCGGGTTTTTGGACCATGGATTTCAGGATTTCATGGATGGAAAGTAGGCTGATTGGAAATCCATGCCATCGATGGAATCCATGGTTGAACTGTTTGGGCCCGGGTGTGCGTTTTCCGCGCGGGGGACGTGGCCGGGTGGCCATTTTGGCCCCCGGCTCCGCGGCTGGCGCATGGGCGGGGGCGCCCAGTGCTCGCCGAGGGCCTCGGAAAGACGCGGGCGCAACGCGCTGACCCCAGGATGGCATTCGCGTCAAGTTAAGGCGAGGTCGTCCCAGATCTCCTCATAGTTGCGCCGTTTTCTTCGCTTCTCGTAGCAGCAGTATCGGGCGAGGTAGCGCAGGAAGGTTTCGTGCCCGGGTGCCTGCGGGCGGAGACATTCCAAGGCTTCGAAGATACGGTCGACTCCGCCGCAGAGGTGGCGCATGAACTTCAAAAGACTGAGTCTTCGCCCGAATCCGCGCCAGAGCCTTGAGGCGAGTTCGGCATGCAGGAGGTTGGCACAAGCCGCCAGCAGCAGAAGTCTGACTTTGAGCAGGATAAGGACCTGTCTGCGGCTGAGGCGGTGCAGATGATCGAAGCGCGCCTGGCTCTTCCATGCTTTGAATATGATCTCGATGCGCCAGCGCAGCCCGTAGAGGCCCAGCAGCGCGGCAAAGTCGGCGCGTTCGGCGGGGACGGTGGTGATGAAGATCGTCCACCCCATCAGAAAGAGGACGGCTTTGGAGGGATTGCGTCCTTTGGTTTGCTGTTTGGCGCGCATGCGGCGCAGGTTGGCTGTTTGCTCGTCCACGGGCGCGGCAACGAGTCGCACGCGTGTGCGGTCGCTGAGGAGCACTTCCCTGTCGAGGCATCCGCGGGCACGCAGCAGGGCGGGCAGGTCGAGGGGCTCGAGGGTGCGCGCATCGTAGTAGAGCCATCCGCTCTGGTGGCGGTAGATGCAATCGGCCGCGGCCTGCCTGTGGCGGCGCAGTTCGTCGATGGTGAGATAGCCGCGGTCGCGCAGGACCAGATCCCCCTCGCGCAGTTGCAGTGCGGGGGCCGCGGCGCGGTCGTTTCTGCTGTAGGCGTCGATGGAGAAGTGCAACAGACAACCGCTTATCAAATCGTAGACTGCCTGGATACGCGCGCCGCAGGAGCTTCTGTGGGCATTGCGCACTCCGGAGAAATGCGCGTAAAGATGATCGGGCAGCTGGATGACGGTGCTGTCCTGGACGATTACCCGGCGGTATTCGCGGAAAACTCCGCAAATGCCGCCGTCGTGACCCCGGGGCGCGCAACGGCGGGCGATAATCCTCGCGAGAAGTTTTTCGACAAACTGCTCAAAGGCGGCCTTGAGGCGCAGGTGAACGGCTTGGCGCGAGGGTTCGCGGAGGGTGTCGCGGGCGATGTGCGCGGCCAGATCGTTGCAACTGGGCGAGGTGCCCGTGCAAAGGCGGCAGATCGCTCCGAGCAGAGCGGCGGGGGTGATTTTGCGCGGTGATCGCTCGATGAATCCGGTCTGCCTTGCGAGCGCGTCAAGACCGGCACCGGAAAAGAAGAGATGTGCGATGCGCACACCGTCTTGCGTTGACTGAAACAGGCGGTTTTTTTTGCATGGACTTAAGAATAGTATAAATACTATTACTGTAAAGCAAAAACGAAGCAGAAAAGCAATGGGACACCAAATAAAAATCCAACGCGTGGAGCGGGGCCGCACGAAATCCTACTATATCAACTTCCCGGCGGTGCTCGCCGAGGCGGCGCAAATCGAGAAAGGCGAGGTATTCGAATGGTTGGTGGAAGACCGCAACACCTTCCTGCTGCGCCGCTCCAAAGCCCGCAAGTCCTTCGTCAAGAGGAAGAATGGCTTAACTTGACGCGAATGCCATCTTGGGGTCAGTGCGTGGGGCGTGCGGCGTTTCGAGGGCCTTGGTGAACTCCGTCACACCGCCGCCCACCCGCCAGCCCCGGAGCCGGGGGCCAGGATGGCCGCCCGGCCACGGCTCATTCTCTGCGCTCTCCGGTGCGTCAGGCGAAGCCTGGCTTCTCTAATGATATGAAACGTTATCATCATGACAAATAGGTGTCCATCATGTAGCCAACCCGGCGGTGAAAGGAGTAATCCCCAAGCCGAAGCCCGGCGCGGCGAACCCGCGAGCCGTAACGCAAGTGAACTCGATTCGGCCTCGTTACACTATGTGGGAGCGACCATCCTTCCAGAGGTGGTGAAGTCTGCAACCGGCGACGAAGCGACACCTGAGTGCAATCGTCGGGCTCCCCGGGGTGTCTGGAGACAGCGCGTGGGAAAAGAGAAGTCGAGGAACCTGAGAGGCCCGTC
>PWUO01000272.1 GCA_003562555.1 Dehalococcoidia bacterium | reverse complement strand
CCTCTGCCGATGGTCTCTGGACAACGAGCGCCCTCGCCGCCATCAACGCGGGAATCCAATTTTCGGCCGTGGCCAACGAGTGGGCCAGCAAGGGCGTCAACGTCAATGCAATAGCTCCCGGCTATATGGCGACCGAGTTCACATCGGCGCTTATGAACGACCCGGTACGTGGTCCTGCCATAACGTCACGTATCCCCGCCGGAGGATGGGGTAAGCCCGAGGACCTGCAGGGCGCAGTAGTCTTCCTGTGCTCGGACGCCGCCAGCTATGTTCATGGGACGGTGCTTCCGGTCGATGGCGGCTGGATGGGCCGCTGACGTTTCGTTGTGGTAAGGCTTGTAGTATAAGCCTGTTGTGCGTGATTGCGAACATCGGTGTGTCGTAATACCCGAGAGGAGAAGACCGTGAGTGAACAGATAGCCGCGATCATTCCCACAGTGAGGAAGCCGAAGTCGTTCGGCAGATCGGACACCTATACCCTGATCGTAACTGACAGCCGCATGATCTTCGCCGAGATGACTGGTGACATGACTAAGGAAGCCGCCATGGAGGCCCAGCGCCGTGGCAAAGAGGAGGGGAAAGGTTTCTTCTCCCGGTGGGGCGATCAGATCAAGGCCACCATGCGGTTTGCCGACAGGTACTGGGAGATTCCCCCCGATGAGGCTCTCGCTGAGAACAGCAAGAACTTCGCCATTCCGCATTCGTCTGTCAAGAAGATCAAGGTCTGGTCCAGGGAGGAGTTCAATCGGCCGGATGAACCTGCCAGAGACTTCACGGAACTGAAGATAGAGTCCAGTACGGGCAAGTACGAGTTCAGGGTTGACGGTCACAATCCGAAGCCGATTCGTGAGTCTCTGCAGAAGGTATTCGGTGGCATAGTGAGCAAGTGATGGGGTGGATGCGGCATCATGCCGGAGTTTTTCCACCGGTGTAGCTGCATTGTGCAGCGTGTTGAGATCATGACGCCTGCGGGCGGTCAGACAGATGGCCGCCCGCGGGCAGGTGTGATGAGGTCAGCCTGTCTCGCCCCGCTCCGTTGCATCTTCCTCGGTTGTTCCATTCGCAGGAGATGCGCCACGTGATCTGCGCCAGCTCTGTAGCCTCGCGCCCATCTCCCGCTCGTAACCCTGATTGCTTGGTGAGTAGTAGCGTCTGCCTCGCAGGCCCGGCGGCAGGTGCTCCTGATCGACGAAGTGTCCCTCATATTCGTGCGCGTACTTGTAACCCTTCCCGTAATCGAACGCCCGCATGAGACCGGTCACCGGATTCCTCAGGTGCAGCGGCACTGGTTCGTTTGGACCCTTTCGGATGTCATCCTGAACGGCCGAATAGCCTGCGTAGAGCGAGTTGCTCTTGGGGGCGGTCGCAAGATAGACCGCTGCCTGTGCCAGCGCGAGATTCGCCTCAGGGAGTCCGACGAAATGCACTGCCTGTTGTGCCGCCATCGCGATGACGAGCGCGTTCGGGTCCGCCATGCCCACGTCTTCCGATGCGAAGCGTACGAGCCGCCGCGCGATGTACAGAGGATCTTCTCCCGCCTCGATCATGCGGCCCAGCCAGTAGAGTCCGGCATCGGGATCTGAGTCACGGAGTGACTTGTGCAGTGCGGAGATGATGTCATAGTGCTGGTCGCCGGCCCTGTCATACAGTAGCGTTCGGCTTTGCATCGCCTCTCGAACCGCGTCGACCGTAACTGTTCGGACTCCTACAGCATCGGGTTCTGCAGCGCCCGACGCAAGCTCGAGGGCGTTGAGGGCGGTTCTGGCGTCTCCACTCGCTACGGCAACCAACTCGTCCGTGGCGTCATCTGTCAGCCTCACATGTAGTGCTCCGAGGCCGCGCTCGGTGTCCTCGATCGCCTTCATGAGGATGACTCTCAGGTGAGCCTCGGAGAGTGGTTCCAGCTTGAAGGTGCGCGAGCGCGAAAGGAGTGGAGAGATGACCTCGAACGATGGATTTTCCGTGGTAGCCCCGATGAAAGTTACCGTGCCGTCCTCGACGAACGGCAGTATTGCGTCTTGCTGGGCCTTGTTGAACCTGTGAATCTCGTCAATGAACAATATGGTGCGCTGCCCCGAGAAGCTCTGTCGTTTCCGCGCCTCGTCGATGACGCGGCGAAGGTCCGCAACCCCGGCCGTCACAGCACTGAGAGGAGCAAAATGGGAACGCGTCGTTCGTGCGATGATGCGGGCGAGGGTCGTCTTGCCGGTCCCTGGCGGTCCCCATAGCACGATCGAAGGCATTGCATCCGCTTCAATGCTCTTGCGAAGCAGCGTCCCCTGTCCGACAATATGATCCTGGCCCACGAATTCGTCGAAAGTACGCGGGCGCATGCGTGAGGCCAGCGGGGCAGGTCCCGGGGATGCGAGGGCTCTATCAGGCTTTCCGGGCGATGAGAACAAGGGTTCGCTCCCGCTGGTCTGAGTCATGCATCATCCTGTGTGCCTGGTTTCCTTGCACACGGCAAGGACCGGGCCTGTCACCTTATCAGGTCTGCCGATCAACAGGCATCACCGATCCGTTCGTTCAGAAGCGGCGCTCCCGGCGGATCAGCAGATACTCCCTCCGCCGTAGCAGTGAGATGCGTCACTTACGGTCGAGGAAAGCTCACTGTGTTGGTGTGCTGCGCCCAGCCGCCATCGACTCTGAGGGACTCTCCCGTGATGAAGTCAGAAGCATCACTGGCCAGGAACATCGCCGCACCTGCCAGGTCGTTTGGCTGACCCCACCGCCCCACCGGGGTGCGCTCCTCCACGAACTCGCGCAATCCAGGAAGATCGCGCTGGGCTGCCGTGGTCAGCGGAGTCACAATCCAGCCTGGGAGGATGCAATTCACGTTGATGCCTTCGCGTGCCCACGCCAGCGCCAGTGAGTAGGTCATCGAAAGGAGACCCGCCTTGCTGCACGCGTAGAGCAAGGCCTTCCCTATACCGAAGAGAGACGTCATCGAACCGATGTTGATGATCTTGCCCTTGCCCTGCTGCTTCATCGCCGGATACACCGCCTGACAGCAGAGGAACGCACCCTTGAGGTTGGTGTCCATCACCGTGTCCCATTCCTCCGGCGCATACTCCTGGGGCATCTTGCGTATGTTGATGCCGGCGTTATTCACGAGCACGTCGATTCTGCCGTATTCCTTCATCACCTTCGCGATGCCGCTGTCGATGCTCGCCTTGTCACTTACGTCAAGCGGAATGCCGGAAACCGGGACGCCGAATCGCGACGCGATGTCCTTTACTGCGGCAGCTGTCTTGGCCTCATCGCGTGCTGCTACAACTACCGTGCTGCCCTTCGTCGCCAGAGCGTCCGCAATACCCTTGCCGATACCGCTGTTGCCTCCGGTGACCACGGAGACTCGGCCTTCAAGATTGAATAAGTCGCTCATGGTCTTCAACTCCTCCTCGCAGGTGTCAAACCGGAACGAACGTCAGAGCGTGCCCCGCGCCGGTCTTCTGATTCTCCAGTGTACATCATCACAAATGGCGCTTCTAGCTGACCCGCAGGTTGTTGGGGACTCGAGGACATGCGGGTGAGGGTTTGGTGCTCAGACGGCCGGCAGGACGAATCTGCTGCAACGCACTGTATCGCCGCCCACGTTAATTGGAGACAGCCTGAGCCCCCGCATCATACCCATTGCATGTGACGGTGAGCGACGCCATGAGGCGTCACAGAGACTGTGTGGACACTTGTACTATGCCGTCCGTCGGTCAGCGTCCATAGAAGAACCGCAGCGGGCGGAGCTTGTACCACACCTCATCCAGCTTTGCACGCTCTTCCTCCGAAAGCGAGAGTGTCGTTGCGGTGATGTTGTGTTCCACGTGCCTCATTGAGGTGGCGCCAATTATGATGGAGGTGACTGCCGGGTTGGTAAGGATCCATGCCAGCGCCATCTGCGCCATGTCCTTGCCGCTCGCTTCAGCGACGGACTTGATCTCTGCAACCGCAGCAAAATTGGATTCGTTCCAGTACCTGTCGTAGTACATCTTGCCCATTGCGTCGTTGGCAAACCGCGTGCCCGCTGCCGGCGCCTTGGAGAAGTCGTGCTTGCCGGTGAGAAGTCCGCCTGCAAGGGGGTTGTACACGCATACACCGATATTCTCCTCAACACATAGTGGCAGCAACTCGTACTCGATGTCGCGGGTCAGCAGGTTGTACGGTGGTTGGATCAGGTCGAATCTTGCGAGGCTGTGCCTGTCGCTCGCCCACAGCGCCTTGCAGAGCTGAAATGCGCGAAAATTGGAGCAGGCCAGATAGCGCACCTTGCCTTGTCGGACGAGGTCGTCAAATGTCCTCAAGGATGTCTCGATCGGGGTAGTGTAGTCCGGAAGGTGCGCGTAGTAGATGTCGAGGTACTCGGTGTCCAGCCTGCGCAGGCTGTCCTCGACTCCCTTCATGATGTGTTTGCCGGACAGACCTGCGTCGTTAGGGCCGGGGCCAACCGGGATTCCTACCTTGCTGGCAAGAATGACGTCGTCCCTCCTGCCTTTGAGGGCCCTGCCGACTATCTCCTCGGATCTGCCTTTCACGTACATGTTCGCCGTGTCGATGAAGTTGACTCCCTTATCGATCGCGGCATGTGTGATCGAGATGGCGTCCGTCTCGTCGACCTGATCGCCGAAGGTCATTGTGCCGAGGCACACTTCCGACACCTTCATGCCGGTTCTACCGAGTGTCCTGTACTCCATGAGATGTGAGTCCCTCCTCTCTGTACCTGTGGGCCGCGTGGGTGTCCAGTCGAAGCTTATCGACGCATCACTGGAGTGTCAACAGCTATTGGACGCTCACGTATCATGAGTCTCGTCGATGGTAAATGTGTGGCATGGCCGACGACCTCGTCGCGAGCAGCACCATGATGATGCCGGTGATGAGCACCGCCTGTACTATCAGAAACGCGGTATTGTAGTTGCCGCTGATGTCGTGCAGCACTCCACCGAGCCAGGGGCCGATGGCGCCGCCGATCGAGATCGCCAGGATCAGCGTGCCGTGAATGGCCCCGTAGTTTCGTCCATGGAACCGGTCGGCTACCGCTGCAAACATTGCTGGTGGGGTTACTCCCAGCCCCCAGCCTGTGCCTGATGCGAACACTAACGGTATCAGCGTTGAAGTCGGGTCCGGCGCCAGGTTGAGCAGCATGATACTGAGGGTGATGGACAGAGAGCCGGCCACGAAGAATGGCACCCGTCCAAATCGATCACTCAGTAGCCCGGATATGTTGCCGGCAGCGAAAGCCACCCCGAATACACTGAACATGCTGGCCGCGGTCATTGGATCGTAACCGACGTCCTGCAGCAGGTACACCTGGTGAGCGATGGTAACCTGCTGCGCGAAGCCCATAGTGCAGAAGCCTGCAAGGAGAAAGAGCTTGAATGCCCGCGTGTCCAGAGCCTCGCGTACGGTCCACTGATGGCCCACTGGAGATGTCACGGGTGACGCAGTTCCTTCGGGAGTCCCCCCGGACCTGGTGCGCTTCTGCTGATCGAGCAGCGACTGCTGCTGCGGGCTGCGGCGCATGAGGAACAGGCTCAAGGGGACGATGAGTGCGATGGCTGCGAGGCCAATCTGCAGGTACGATACGCGCCATCCATGCTCCGAGATGAGCCATTGAAACAGCGGGGCAGATACGAGGCTCACTCCGAATCCTGCACCGAGGAGGCCGAAGAGCATCCCTCCCCTCTTGCTTCCGAACCAGTGGGACAGAACTGAGATGAGCGGCGTGATGCCGATGAGACTCAGGCCGACGGCGACGACTATGCCGTAGACGATGTAGAAGTACCAGATGGAGTTGGCCAGGCTGCAGAGGGCGATGCCTCCTCCGACCAGCAGGCCACCCGTCGCAAGTACGTACCTCGGATGGAACCTGTCAGCGAGTCGTCCGGCGATGGGTGCGAATAGGCCATAAGCCAGCAGCGTCAGCGAATACATGAGCGCTGTGCCGCCTCGCGTCCAGCCGAAATCGGACACGATCACCGGGTAGAACACGGAAAACGTGTTCCGCATCGCGTAGCCAACCAGCATGATGGTGAACCCTGATGCCAGTACCACCCATCCGTACGAGATTGCCGGCCGCCTCATGCGATCAGTGGCCTCCCGTTGTGCGCAGTGCATTCAACCGGGCTACGGGTCTAAGCTTGCCCGGAGATGTAAGGGCTACCAGCAGTGCTCCCGCCGCCAGGGCCGAGACTGCTATTGCTACCGCGGGTGCGTAGCTGCCCGTAAGATCGTGCATGTAGCCTGCGAACCACGGACTGAACGCCCCGCCGATGGAGAACCCCATCACCATGAAACCCTGGATCGCGCCATAGCTGGGTCCCTGGAAGAGGTCCGCCACTGTTGCGAAGAACGTGGTCACTGCGGCTCCCATTCCCAGCCCGCAGAAGAACATTGAGATGAATGCGAGCCATACCCGAGACGGGTCGTCAATCAGAAACAGCAGCGAGGTGGCTGCTGCCGCCACGAGACAGCTGGGGATCAGGATTCGTTCGCGACCGTAACGGTCTGACAGGTTGGCCATCAGGTATCCAATCGTGATGCCCACGCCGTAGAGGCTGAAGGAGTTGGCGGCGAGCTGTGGCGCGAATCCGCTGTCGCGGAACAGGTAGACGCTGTGAGCGATGATTACCTGCTGTGATAGTCCCATGAGACAAAGGTTGAATCCGAACATCAGCCAGAATTGCCGTGTAGCCATTGCGCGTCGCAGCGTCCAGCGGGTGCGCATCCACGCGGTCTCCATAAGTGCCTGGGCTGATCCTTCTCCTGGTATCGCGGGGACCGGAACGCCGTCGGGTGTGGTTCGTTTCTCCTCGGGAGTGCGTCGAACCAGGATGGCGACGACCGGTACCGCGATTGCTATGGCCGCAAGTCCCATGATCAGGTAGGCCTGTTGGCGTCCCAGGTTGGAGATCAGCGACTGAGCGATTGGGGAGGCAAGCAGGCTCAGGCCGAAGCCCATGTTGAAGATGCCGAAGGCGAGCGCACGCCGCCTTATGAACCACCGTGCGATGAGCGCGCTCAACGGAGTTACACCCGCCATACTCAGTCCGGTCGCTGCCATCGCGCCGTAGAGCAGGTAGAACTGCCATTGCTGCGTCGCCAGGCTGCACAGCGCGATTGCACCACCCATTATGCAGACGCCAAGTGCGAGAACGAATCGGGGGTTGAACCGGTCCACCAGCCCACCCGCGATAGGGGCGGTGATGCCATATACTACGATGTTTATGGAGAACATAAGTGCCGTGCTGCCGCGTTCCCATCCGAACTCATCCACGAGCACCGGGTAGAAGACCGAGAAGGTATTGCGCAGAGTGTAGCCGACCGCCATCAACATGAGGGCGATCGCAACAATCACCCATCCATAGAAGAAGCGTGGCCGTTCACTCATCTTGTCACGTGGGCTCGCGGGCGATGGCGCAACGCCATGCTGAGGGCTGTCCTGTGGTTTGTCCACGAAAGGCTGCCGGAAGACGACGGGCCCGAACCCGACGCAGTATAGCATCTGGTTCCGGGGGTCTCAATTGCAGTTTGGTGATCTGAGGTGCGAGGTGGCAGGCGTACTACCTGCCGTTTGAGGTGCCACCTGCGTCGAGCGCGTACGATATGCCGGTCGACGTGAATACGAGTACCACTCGTATTGTCGTGGTCGGAAGTGAGAGTATGCGCGCCAGCGCTGACCTGTAGAGATCCATCTGTGAACGGTATAGCGTGCTGCGCGTCGGGACCTGCGCCGCTGTGACATCGTCTGTCTTGAAGTCGTAGATGGTTGCGGTCTGAGGCGTCTCGAACGAGTCCGTCTCTATGACCACCCGGTCGAAACTGCCGGTTATCCAGCGGTCGTTCAGCACGACATCAAATCGGCGCTCGCGCCAGAGGCTCGCATTGCCACCGGGTCGTCGCAGCGCCTCGCGTACCTGGGGGTGGTGCATCGCCCGGCGGAAGTGCGCAAGTGCGCGGTCCCGAGTGTCGGCTTCAACGGTGGTGGCTGCACTCCATTCCATCGACAGGGCCTCGATGTCCACCTCGTCCTCCCATCGAACCCGTCGAAGCAGTTCATGCACAGCGGTACCCGTGTCCAGACGCTGTCTCCGGTCCGGATGAAACAGTGCAGCCGCTGTCTCTTCCAACATCTCTGTGTCGGAGGGCCGCGTGGCGATGAGACTCGTCCTCTGTGACGGCCTGAGCGAGAGGTCTGTGGTGGCTGATGGCTGCGCGGAAACTGGCCCTGATTTCGTGCGGAGGGCGAAATCAGCGAACCAGCGCTCGTCGCCGCTACCGCCGGTAGCGGGATAGAGACATGTGAACCACTCCCCGCCGATCTTGACGGTCCTGCCGTGCTCTTCCGTCGGCTTCGTGCTTCCGACGAGGCGCTCTTTGATCAGTGCAGACTGGTTGAATACCTCGGAGTTCCTGCCAGGAAATGAGGTCACTATGTAGAGTCCTCGCTTCGCGCGGGTCATGGCCACGTAGAGGAGGCACAGCGATTCAAATGTGGTATCTGCGTCCGTGTTGTCGATCTCCGCACGCAGCGTTGCATCGCACTCCGCCACAGGTCTCCGGGGCGTTTCCAGGGCCCAGCGTGGCTCCTGAGTGTCGGTATCGCGGGAGATGAGGAGGCTGAGGTCACGGGCTCGCAGCATGTTGTGCTTGTCCAGTTCGGGCAGGATTACCAGGTCGAAACCCAGTCCCTTGGACTGGTGGACTGTCATCACACGTATAGCGTCGCTCGTGCCTGTCTCGCGGAACTCGTACTGATCGATGTGGTCCAGGAAACCGTTGCAGTTGACGCTGCCGGTGTCATCGTACTCGCCCGCGGCGCTCAACAACTGTTCGACCCGAACGCGGCCAAACGCGTCGATCTCGTGCGCCCCGTCAAGGCGTTGCGCCCAGTCCCTGAAGGTCCCTTGAAATCCCTCGGTCTGAATCTGCCGCAGGACATGCGGGGACAGCGAATTGCGGTTCAGATTCATGGCATGCAGGACGTTGTTGAGTGGGCTCATCTGCAGGTGGCGCCACGCAAACAGGTCGCCCGGATGCGCGGCGCACGCGATGAGGGATAGCAGCGCCGTAACCACCGGATTGTCTTTGATTGCTGCACGACCCTCATGGATGATGATGCTGTCGGGAAGCTCCTCTCTCAGGTAGTTCACGAGCGCCTTGCCCTGCGGATTGGAGCGCACAAGGATGGCGGTCGACAGACCCCGGTGCGTCGGTTGCATCTCCTGCAGCAGTCTTGCCACCACGCGGTATCGTTCCTCAGTGTCCGGCGCGAACCCTCCGCCGTCACACGGCGGCTCTATGACTGCTGCGTAGCCCTTCTTCGGCACGTGACTGCGTGCACACTCGTGCCTCTGCCAGAAATCGTTCCACAGAGCGACAGTTCTTGCGGGAAGTGAGGACCTGGCGAGGTCGTCGAAGACGTCGTTCACGATGTCGATTACAGGTTGGCACGAACGGAAGGAGCGTGTAAGCGGCACAAGCTCTATCTGTCCGGGGTAGCGGTTGAGTGGAACGCTGAACAGGCGTGGGTTTCCACCGCGCCATCCGTAGATGGCCTGCTTGACATCGCCGACGTAGAAGAAGCTGCGGCGACCGCTTGGGTCCTGGAGCACCTCGTCGACGAGATTGCTGAGCACCTCCCATTGCAGATTGCTGGTATCCTGGAACTCGTCCAGAAGCCAGTGGTTCAGATGGGCATCGAGGCGGTAGTCGATGTACAAGCGGTTATCCCGGCCATCTGTGCTGGAGAGCACTGCTCCGTTGCCTGTCCTGTTGCCTTCCGTCAGCAGGTACTGTGCATCGATGAAGCTG